>DMYC01000341.1:0-1649 GCA_003482695.1 Clostridiales bacterium UBA8960 | reverse complement strand
CAGGAAGAAGACATTGATACATCCGCTTTAAAACAGATGCTCCTTTTGTCTGCAGAAGTAGAGGGCCAAGAACCAGCAACACAGCCAGTGACGCAGCCACACACGCAACAATCGACGCAGACAGAAACACAGCCCGTTACACAGCCAGCTACACAACCCGCAACACAGCCCGCAACACAACCCGCAACACAACCTGAAACGCAGCCAGCGACTCAACCTGTTACAGAGAAAGTTGCACAAAATGAGGATGCTTTTTACAATTTTGAAAAGCTAGTCGCATCACACAGCGGTGTATATGTCACCCAAACGGCTAATACACATTTTACTATTTGGGCTGATCGAAATGGCCTAAGCAGTACCCAAAAGGATTTTGTATATATAAGTGTGTTTAGCTATGCAGAGTATAATAGCGAAAGGTACTTTGATAGTTGGGCGATTAGTGCTGTTGATAAAGGTTATGGTTTTCAAAAATATGACGCGTCATTTGGATTTAGAAGTATTAATGAACTTAAGCACTATGTTGTTTTCCTGTATGATGCCAGCAAGAACTTAGTTGGAACGATGGATTTTAAGAACATAAGATAAACCTGCTAGTAGAAAGTTTGAATGGCCATAAGATTGAATTCTTATGGCCATTTTCTGCATCATATTATGTTCGAATCTCTAATGAGTCAAAAAGACTGTGATTTGACACCTCAACTCACCGAGAAATATGAATCTTGTTTTTACCGAGCTTCTTTGCCTCATAGAGGGCTTCGTCCGCCATTTTGGTAAGCAGCGTGACATCTACACCTGTCTCAGGCAGGATGCTCATAACGCCCATGCTACAAGTCGTCTGAACGTCAATCGGTTTATCGCCATCCTTGAGCACGATGTCCTCGATGCTTTTTCGTATGTGCTCTGCCACGATCATTGCGCCATCAATACTTGTATCAAACAGTACGATCATAAACTCGTCGCCTCCATAACGCACAACAAAGTCCGTGCTGCGCGGGAGAGCCGTTTTTATTTTTTCACCGACTTTTTGAAGGTACTGATCGCCGGAAATATGTCCGAAGTTGTCATTTATGCTCTTGAAGTTATCGAGGTCCAGCATAATCACTGAAAGTACAATGCCGCTTCTGATGGACATATGAAGTTCATCTTCGAGACGGACTGTCAAATATCGCCGATTGTAAACGCCTGTCAATGGGTCGTGAGTCGACAACTGTTCCAGTTTATCATTGGCTTCCTCTAGCGCTTTGTTGATGCTCGCGAGTTTTGCATTCTTTTCAGCCAACGCTTTACCTTCCCACATTTTTACAACCCCAAAAATCATCAGCATCATCAAAGCCACATAACCTAAAGATGCCCACCACGTCGCATACCAAGGCGTCTTAATAATAAAGCTGAGCGATTCAATCTCCGACCACACGCCTCGTGCCGTTTCTGCATATACCTCAAATGTGTAACGGCCATGCGGAAGTTTGGAATAGTTAACATAGTTCACGGTCCCAGAGTTGATCCATTTCTCATCAAACCCCCTCAATCGATACGTGTACTTCGTTTTTTCAGGCGAATCATAATCGAGTGCAACAAATCTAAAACTCAAAAACGTCTCGTCCGAGTTAAACGTCAGTAAATCGTCATTATAAAACACCTTCTTTACT
>DMYC01000027.1 GCA_003482695.1 Clostridiales bacterium UBA8960 | reverse complement strand
AGTATTTTGATGATAAATATCTCAATAAAACAAATAATCAACAAATGGGGCGTTATAATCTACACATGAAGCCAATATTTGACAATAAATCAATCAATGATATTAAGCATAAAGATATAGACAAGCTACAACGATCATTGATAAAAGCAGCAAAAACGATTAACGGCATTATTCAGCTATTAAGCGTGATATTTAATAACGCCAAAGTGACAAATTCATCGAAGCCATTAAAGCTCACAAGTAGAAAATAACTTATCTAACCTAGAATGTTATGTTCTTGTCAAATATGCAGCGGATGTGTTGAAGCGATAAAATTAAAGGAATAAAATAACTATTATATAGGATCATATTTTTTTCTCAAAAGCCTTTAGTTGCTCTTCTTTATTCCGATAATCACCCATAAATTTTTTAATCAAAGCCCAGAATTCTTTCGAGTGATTTTTGTAAGCAATATGCGCAAGTTCATGAATAACTGTATACTCAATCAGTGAAGATGATAATTTCATGAGTTCAGGATTAAAGGTGAGACGATTCCTAGGCGAACAGCTTCCCCATTTAGTATCAGATAGACGAAATCCGATATACTCAGGGAAAAGCTTCATGATATTGCTCCACTTCTTTACCAGCTTTGTGATCTTCTCCTGNNTCTTCATTAAGGTCGAGTTGATTGACCTTAAAAGGTGTTTTAATCTTGAACTTTGAATGAATAAAGTCCACTTCAATATAGTCACGCTCTTCTTTAATCAATTCCACATAATAGCTTTTTCCAAGATAGAAAAAACGTGAACCAGTCATAATTTCTCCATAGTCTATCGACTCGCCCAGTGCTTCGAGCTTTTTAGCGATCCATGAAGCTTTACATTTTACAAGTTTATTGATCTCTTCATTGCTCACTGAATCAGGAGCTTTGACTAGTATGCCTTTATCCCTTTCAGCGGTGATATAAGTATGCTTCAAGCTATTATTGCGTTGTACTTCGAACAATATAGTTCTAGTGCCGTATTCGACGTTTATCATTGATTTTCCAAAATCTCCAGAATATCAATCGGCAGTGTCTTCAAAAGCTCTTGATCTATTCCAGAGGTGCGAAGCAGCGACTTAATCTCTTTTCTCATAGTCTTTTTGATATCATCATGATCTTTCCAGTCAGCTTTTTGCAGATAAATCCCAATCTTGTCAAAAATGGCTGTTGTAAATCCTTTTGGATCAGAGAGCACTTTTTCTAATTTTTTGTAAACTGGAAATTGTTCTGTTGAAGCAAGACCCAACCGTCGCCACTCGTCTTTTGAGTTTATAATCTCTTCTTGGATTTTATGGAATTCAAAAAGCAGTTGAGCTTGATCTATCCGATCCTCTTCACGATCTCTAATCAACCGCTCAAGTCGTTTTGCTAAATCGTCATAGAACTCGGGGTTCTCTTTTTTATTAGCTTGGATCGTGTGTTTGATCCTATTTGCAATCGTCAACTCTTTGGTTTTACCGCCCTTGCGTGCCAACTCTTCTTCAAACCGTTTTGAGTCTGTGATATCTACCGCTTCGGAGAGCAGATAATGCACTCCTGTTGCCCTTAAGTGTTCATCGATAATCATTTGAATCTTTTTACTCTCTTCTTTCGTGATAAAGAGCTTTTCAGGGGTATATGTATTGACCGCTTCAAGTTTAATATCGTTAAAGAGTTTTAAATCATACTCATATGCCACGGCAAATGGATCAGGCAGCACAATATCCATAGACTTGTTAAAGAGCTTCACCAGCTCAATGTATTTATCTCTCAAGTCGTCAGGTTCGAGATACAATACACATGCGTCCACAAACTTGTCATGCTCTTTATGACGATCTATTTTAATGGTGTTAAAATACGCCATTATCTTAGAATGACGGTTTTCAAGTATGGTTTTTTCATTCTCAATGTTTGTCATAACATCGTTGGCTTCTAGATCACCACTGAATATTTTTAATGCGTCAGTGAGATAGTTGGTAATCCCTGCATAATCGACGACAAGCCCATACTCTTTTCCGCTGCTTGTACGATTTACTCGTGCTATAGCTTGAAGAAGGTTATGCTCTTTGAGAAGCTTATCGATATACATGCATTGAACGATAGGAGCGTCATAACCAGTGAGCAACATGTCCGACACGATCAAGATCGCTGTATTGTCAAACTGCTTTTTGCCACCTCTACTCAAATCAGTTTCGCTTCCAAAAGGGAGCTTAAAATTCTCGATTGCCGTTTTTACCTGATCTTCTGGTGTTGCCAAATCTCTAAACTCAGCAGGGTCTTTTTTGGTGTTTAAACTCATAATCACCTTAGTCTCAAAGGTATTTAGCCCATGCTGCTTCAGCATTAAAAATGCTTTTTGATATGCAATAGCTTGATAACGATTGTGACACACTAGCATGGCTTTAAAGCCATCCGGATAAATCTTTTCTTTATAGTGATTTATGATATGTTTAGCTATCTCTTCGACTCTTCGTTTTGCGACTAAAAAGCTATCTAAACTTGCTGCTTTGCTTTTGAGCTTAGCCTGTTTTTCTTCGCTCTCATTTCCGAATGTCGCACTAAATACTTCATTCATAAGTTCTTTTTCTATGAAAAAATCTGGCATTCCTGTCTGATAATGGATCGCCAATGTATTGCCGTCTTCGACCGATTGTTTAATGGTGTACTTATCAATATAATCTCCGCCGTAAAACTCTCGCAGCGTTGATTTAGATTCTTTGTCTATTGGTGTCCCCGTAAAGGCAATGAACTTAGCTTTAGGCAATGCGCTTCGCATATATGCCGCCGTCATGCCATATTGGCTTCTATGTGCCTCATCTATCAGGACAAATATATTCTCTTTATCAGATAGCACTTCCACATTATCTCTTTGCTCTTCGGCACGTTCTTGGAACTTATGAATCGTCGTCATAAGTGTTTTCCCATAAGTATCTTTGAGTAGCTCCTTGAGATTGGCGATACTTGTCGTTTGAATCGGATTGTCAAATCCAACGCGTCTAAACGTGGAACTGATTTGATTATCGAGATCGATTCTATCTGTCACCACTAAAATAGTGGGATTATCAAACCCAGCCTCTTCCCGGCGTAGTTTTGTCGCCAAATAGATCATGGTGATCGATTTACCTGATCCTTGGGTATGCCATACGACACCGCCCTTGTTCGTTGTCTGTAATCGATCAAGAATTTTATTGACCGCTCGAAGCTGTTGATAGCGTGGGAGCTTTTTGATTGTTCGCCCCTGATCCACTTCGAAGATCGTGAAGTTTCGAACTATGTCCAAGAATACATCTTTTTGAAACAAAGCATGGATCAAGATATCCTGTGCCGTTGGCTCCCGATCCACTAATTCATGTACTGCTGTAACGTCGTCGGCTCTATATTTAGCATAGTGAGGAAAACTTCCGCCGATAGTTCCATAGAGGGCTTTTCCCTTATTGATCCCCACACAAATTTGATTGTAGTGAAAGAGCTTCGGGGAATTGGTTTGATAATACTCCAAATCACTGATAGCGTCGGTGATACTCACCTTGGGGGATTTAGCTTCGATTACAGCCAAAGGTAAGCCATTGACATAAACGATCAGGTCAGGGATTGAATTATTCCCATGACCGTGGTGTTTCATTTGATTGACGATGAGAAAATCGTTGTTCATAATATTTTGATAATCGATCAGAAAAACAGGTTGAGGCTTAAAATCAGGAGTCGGTTTTTCGGTGATAGCGTCACTTTTAGTGATTAGCTCAAAAGCTCTTTGATTCGCTTCCATAAGAGAACTCGTTGGGATCGTAGTAATATTACGAATCACTTTTTCGAGAACATTCCCACTGAGCCACGGGTTGATATGCACCAGAGCCGATCTGAGCCGATCCAGCAGCACTACCTCATTGATGGAGATTCTTGAGTCTTCCAATGAAGCGTCGATATAGTTGTATCCTAGCTTTTGAAAGAGTTCGATTGCTGGAAGTTCACTTTGGATATATTCTGGTGTATATTGGCTCATGAGTTCTCTCTTTAATTAGTTTAGTTTTTAACATAATCCTAAGGAATATATGTTATCATATTGGTTGAATTCACTACCCATGGTAGTTAAATCTATCGAGGTTTTGGTCGCTAAATCAGTGGCTAAAGCACGTTTTGTATCTTGCAAAAAGGCATTTTTATGAAAAAAACTATCGCAAACACCAATAAATTCTTCTCTACCACTAAAAAGCGGGAGACTATGATCGTCAATTCTGTTTATACATCTGCCAAAGCGGAAGGTTCTAAAACCACTAAAAAAGAGTTGAAAGAGCATTATAGACTTATCCATTCCTAATCTCTTCTTCGATTTTATCGATTAATAATTGCTGCAACGGTTCATAGTTGCAGTTATATCCTTCATGTACTTTCTGAATATAATTATCACCGCTTTTTAGATTTAATCCGATCATTGGCAATCCGTTTTTCGCCAAAACAATATCACCTAAAAGTCTGCTGATCCGTCCGTTTCCTTCCCGAAATGGGTGGATAAATAAAAACTCGCTCAACAATCGAGATAAATCCGCCGTAATTGATTCTATATCCTCATATCGTTTTTTAGAAACTTCTTTGATTAGAGTATTCAAATCAGGGAGTCCATTTAGAAACTCAAGTCTCCACGTCCATGCTTCGAGTTTATCGCCTTTGCTCATTTCAACTGTTCTGAGTTCTCCCGCAAACGGATAGATAGATTCAAAAACACTCTTATGCCAATTCTTGACGGTATTAAAACCAAATGATCTTGAAATATCAAAATTGACAACCAAATCACTGTAACGTTCGAGAAGTTTTAAATCTTCATGCTTTTGAATCAAATCGCTATCGGTTGATTTGAGATAGTTAATACATACGCCGTTGGCATTCATGATCTTTTGAATGTCATTACTATCCCAGTGATTCCAAGGGTTCGTAATGATTTGTTCAGGGCTTAATCCGTCACATTCCACATTCGTTTTATCAAGAATATTTTTTGGTGGCTTCGTTGATTTGAAGTATCGTGAATCCGTTTCATACCAATATTGGATAGGTGTGTTATGGGTAGTTTTACACGCATAAAGAAGATACTTCGATTTAATCATTTAAACTCTATTCCCGTTTTGGTTTGATATACTTTCATTCATAAGCCTCGATTTCACCTGAAGACATAAGTAGGGATTGCCTCTCATTGTGACGCTGGTTGAGGTATCGATTCTTTTCATGTTTACGACACACCCTTCCGAATCTGCTCTATTCGTTTTGTAATTTCATTTTTTGGTAGCCATTCATTACGCAACAAAAGCTCAAGCGCCGTGATTAAAACTGTTTTGTCTTTTGTAGATGTGTGTATGATTGCGTCCAGTATATAGAATAATCCTTTGGCTTCCACTGATCTATTCTTTGCAAATTTTCTCAATGCGCCGTCATTTGTCAATACCGCTCCATTCAACTGCTGAGCAAAATGAAATACAGAATAATCTTGATAGGATATTTTTAACTGCCCTAAAGAACCGAATGTACTAAAGAAATCGGTAAGCTCTTGAGGTTCAAGCGAATGCACCATAATATTCATTGATTTAACGATCTTTTGCTGTGCAGGATTTAATTCATTGAAAACAAAATCTGTCGTTCGTATATCGAGGTTTAGTTGATCGAATTCGTCCAACAGTCCACAATTATACAAATCAATAAAAATATTTGCATCGCTGATAAATAACATTAAACCACTTTACCATACTTTTTCAAGGCTGCATCGACATTTAATCCTGAAAGCTCTGCCAATTTAGATAACGAAATAAGCTCTTCGCTGTAAGCATGTCCAAGCAAATTTTCGAATCGTGCGGTTTTCATCTTCTTACTATAAGGAAACTTTTCATCGAACTTCTCAGTTCTGTTTTTGATCCAAAATCGATTAAACATAGCTTCATTAATAATATTTAAGTTGTAAAGCCTAAACACGATACCTGCGATAGAGATACCATATTTTTGTTTTACATGGTTAAGCTCTTCAAGAGAAATCTTAGTTCTCTTTTCGCCAAACTCACTGAATACGCTATCTCTTGGAAATAAAAACGCTCCTGAAAATCTATCGCTGACTTTTTCAGCATTCAATCCATGTTGAGGTAATACAAGATGTGCCAGCTCGTGAATAGCGGTAAATCTTTTCCGATCAGCGGTTAATTCATCCGAATTATTCAAAACGACAAAAGGGTGATTCTTATCTTCATTCGCTTCACCACTAAGTCCATTAAAATGTTTTTCATCTTCAATTAAAATCACTTTTATATTTTGTAACTCAAGCATCTCAATAATATTATCAATCGAATCAATCCCTAAATTCCAACCATTTCTAAGCTTTAAAGCCAATCCCTCTAAGTCATTAAAGTCATTAACTATCTCATTGGCTATTGGGTTATCGAATTTGGCATCTATCTCTAAAATAGTTTCGATTTGTAGGTATCGTTCAAGATACTCTTGCACTTTTTCTTTTATGCTTTCTTGCTTTTTGATACCAAATGACGAGTGTTTTCGAAAGTCTACTTTATTGATTTTAACTTCGACAGTTCTAAAAAAATATTCCACTCCAACACCAAGAGCACTAGCGAGCGCAATTAATACAGTTGAAGACGGGCTTTTCTGATCTTTTTCATATTGAGATATTGCTTGTTTACTTACGATATTTTGGGCATTATCAACTAAATCTTGCATGGAAAATCCCGCTTTGATTCTAGCTCTTTTTAATCTTTCACCAAACATAGTAAACTCCTTTTATTGGTTTATTATAATTCGTTTCTACTAAATTATAGCTTATATAGTTGACAAATTAAATACAAAGTGTTATTCTGTCAACTGTAAATGTCGCTTTGTGGTATAGCATCCCTTTTCAGACGTTAAACGAAATGAAGCTAAATTATCTTCCAAAGGGTCAAAAATGCTCGATTCACACAGAGTTATGCCTCATTCCGATGGCTGGCAAGTAAAAAGAGATGGTGGTCAAAAAGCCTCTCATGTTGTTGATACCAAAAAAGAAGCAATAGAAATTGCTCTCAAAATATCAACCAATCAAAGCACTGAGCTACAAATCCATAACAAAGATGGTAGGATTGGATCAAGAGACTCACACGGTAGAGATCCATATCCGCCTAAGGGATAAAAAGAAGTTGAACGTATTCACTCCTAATTGTCGCTCTTTTCCGACATATTGAAAATATATGTCGGTTTTTTACGATTTTTACGACATATCAATAAAATATGG
>DMYC01000362.1:2976-3819 GCA_003482695.1 Clostridiales bacterium UBA8960 | reverse complement strand
CATTCACAGGCTGTAAGCAGGTCTATGCAATCAGCGCTCTAACAGGACTGGGTTTGTCTGCACTTGAAAAGTACTTTGCTTTAGGAAAAACAATCGCAATTATCGGATCGTCCGGCGTCGGCAAAAGTACGCTTGTCAATGCGATAGCAGGTGAAGAGGTCATGAGGGTCGGTGAGGTTAGAGAAAGTGATTCCAAGGGGCGTCATACAACAACGACGCGTGAACTGATCAAACTTAACAATGGCGCACTTATCATTGACACGCCAGGCATGCGTGAGCTCGGAATTTTCGAAGCCGAAGAAGGACTGACGATGGCGTTCGAAGACGTTGAAGCGATTATAGAAAACTGCAAGTATCGAGACTGCAGGCATGACNNGAGAACCTGGCTGTGCCGTGCGTGAAGCGCTTGCCAATCAAACACTTAAAAAGGAAAGATGGAAGCTATACAACCAGCTTGGCTCAGAAAATCGCTGGGGTACAGCCAAAATCGCCCGGACAAAGAAGGAAAAGCTACGTGAAAAAATCGGAAGATACTGATTAAGAAAGATGCCCCCACCTTGAATCAAGGCAGGGGCATCTTTTTAGAGGATTATAATTTGAATTTCTTGAAATCGTCAACGTTATTGTTTTTTTCTTCAAACTGATCGTATGGTCTGTAAATGATTCGACCGTTCAGATCATTGAATATGTGAAGTAATGATACGTTTTTCATAAGTGACTCCTTTCGCAATACCTGACTAACACTTTCATTTGATGGTGGCAGGACTTCTTGATTGCCCTTTACACTCATATAACGAATAGGGTGTTAAAAGTGTCCACGAAAAAAAAAGAAAAGAGTAGCGG
>DMYC01000362.1:0-2937 GCA_003482695.1 Clostridiales bacterium UBA8960 | reverse complement strand
GGTTTATACTGAATCATATCTTTTGCGTCACGCCACTTATGTGGTAAGTTTGGTTCTGAAAACACGTTGTTTCCTTCGCGCCTAAATCCGAGGATGGATTCTATTCCCGTTTGATACATCCAGCCCGCGGCACCTGTGTACCATGTCCAGCCCCCTCGACCAACATGCGGATACACGCTGTAGACATCCGCGGCCATGACGTAAGGCTCTGCTTTATAAGTTAACATTTCTCTATAAGTGTTGGTGTGATTGATAGGATTGATGAGCTCAAAGAGTTCGTGAGCTTTATCTCCATCTCCCATTTTTGCGAACGCCCCAATCACCCAAGCCGCAGCATGTGAGTACTGGCCGCCGTTTTCACGGACGCCAGGGACGTAGCCTTTGATGTAACCTGGTTCCATGTCGCTGCGATCGAATGGAGGCGTCAACAGTTTGATTAATCCCTCTTCCTTGTTGACCAAATATGCTTCAACTGAAGCCATGGCTTTATTGACTTTATCCACATCGCCAGCCTCCGAAATCACGCTCCAAGCTTGAGCGATGGCATCGATTTTACACTCGGAACGGCTATCGGTACCAAGCTCTGATCCATCATCAAAGTAAGCTCTTTTATACCACTTTCCGTCCCACCCGTATTGATCAATCGAATAGGCTAATGCTTTCGAGGTGTTCTCATATTTTTGTGCGATTTCAAGATCGCCTTTTTTAATCACATGCGGAATGAAATCTTTCAGTGTTTTTAGAAGGAACCAACCCAGCCAAATACTTTCGCCTTTACCCTCGATGCCAACCATATTCATGCCGTCGTTCCAGTCACCACCCGCCATAAGAGGCAAGCCATGAACGCCGAAATTATGACCATGATCGATCGCACGTAAACAATGTTCATAGAGAGAAGCCGTCTCATCTGTAACAGATGGGCTTGAGTACCGTTCCTCTTCATGTAAAGAAAGAGGCGCATCGCTTAGGAAGTGCACTTGCTCGTCTAAAATACTGGCATCGCCTGTCACTCTTACATATTCTGCCGTTACATAGGCAAGCCATAAATAATCATCAGAAATCCGTGTTCTTGGTCCTTTTTCAGCTGGTTCATGCCACCAATGCAGTACATCGCCTTCGACAAATTGGTGGGCGGCATGTTTCAAAATCTGTGACCTTGCAAGTTCTGGCCAAACCGTTAGAAGCGCCAAACTGTCTTGGAGTTGATCTCTAAAGCCGTATGCGCCACCTGCTTGATAAAAAGCGGTTCTCGCCCAAATGCGACATGTGATGACTTGGTAAAGCAGCCAGCCGTTGAGTAAAATATTCATGGCATTATCGGGTGTGTTTACCGTTATGATGGACAACTTTTCAGACCAAAATGCCACAACGTCTTCAAGTGCCTTTTCAGCATGCCCGACCTGTCGATAATAGGCAGACTTTTCTGCCACGTTTCCTGTATCCTCCGACAAACCCAAGAGCAGGACGCAACTTTCAGTTTCGCCTGGTTTGATCGTCAGATTGAACTGGATTGCACCACAAGGGTCTAGACAACTTCCTACGATGTTGTTAAGTCCATTTGTGTCAAAGAGTGCAGTAGGTTTTACTTCATCACCATGACCAAAGAAAGCTTTTCGATCGCCACAGACGGTCATCGTCTCGACGCTGGTCGTCATGTAAAGCTGTTGACCTAAGAACTCGTGGTTGTAAGCGTTATCAAAAACCAGTACCCCATCAGGAGCGAGGTTGCTTTTAATGTGCATCGCATTTTGACTGGCATCGACGCCTAAAACAGGTTTGATGTAATAGGTTAAAATCACGTTTCGCTCCAAGTCGCTTTCGTTCGTCAGTGAAATAAGGTTGATTTTCACCGAGTCGGCAAGCGGCACAAATTGTGTGAGCGTCTGAGCTAGGCCGTGACTGTTGTGTGTGAACTTGGTATACCCAAACCCATGCTCAATGGTATAAGGTTCCTTTTCTCTAATCGGATTCGGTGTTAAGCTCCACAGGTTCATTGCATTGTCAACATGCTCACCGATATAGATGATTTCCCCTTGCGTATCGCTGACGGGATCGTTCGACCATGGTGTGAGCTTGTTTTCACGACTGTTTCCAAACCAGGTATACCCACCACCAAGTTCAGTCGTTATAAACCCGAACTTCTCATTTGCAATGACATTTGACCATGGCAAAGGCGTCGTCTGTTCATTTTCTAAACGAATGATGTAGGCGTCTCCTTTTGGATTAAAACCGCCAATCCCGTTATAAAACTGAAGTTGCCTCTCGTCAAAGCCATCTGAATCATTTGAAAGGCTTTCGCTTGGTGCATTGTACTGAGGTATATTTGTATTGAACTTCATTTTAGAGGCTTGATGTGCGTTGTAATATTGAATATCCAGTGGCCCATCTTTGGCATTAAAGCTCATCCGTGCTACCGCATGGAGAAGATACAGCTCGCTTGGGTCAATGTTGTTGTAATTCATGATGTATACATCGCCGCGGAGTCTTGCTTTTTCAAGCGTTTGTGTCGATTCCACAATGTCGTTCACCATGGCTTGCAACGTGTTCAGATAGTTGTTGTCTTCCTTATGCAAGATGACCAGATCGACACGCAAGTCTTTAAGTCGCCAAAATTCATGCGCCTTAAGGAGCTCATATAAAATCTCGACATCGTCAATTTTTTCTATAGTTAAAAGTAAAAGTGGTCGATCGCCTGAAATTCCAAATTTCCATAACCCTGATTGATCCATTGTGTTAAGTGAAATCAGATTTTCGACGCTTTTTCTCATCGGACTTAAGAAGATGATGTCCGAAATCATTTCTTGATAAAGTGTCAGTTCTGGTGCTTTGATGTTCAAGTATCGGGTCTCAACTTGGCTTCGTATCACTGCAAGCCAGAATGCGGCATCACAGGTTTCTACGCTGCTATATTTTTCAATCAGTTCAAAGAGCCCTTCT
>DMYC01000358.1 GCA_003482695.1 Clostridiales bacterium UBA8960 | reverse complement strand
ATTAAAATATATGCATCAAATCAGACAAATGACAAATGACAAATCTAATAAGTTAATAAATAAAAGCATAAAATCGTTGGATAAAATATTAAAAAAAGATATTTATGATAAACTATCTCACATTGACTGGCACGATCGCTATGAAAAATACATAAATAACATTTCAGATGTTAATTTACTCAACACGATACATTTGCCTTCCATATCAATAATTGTAATCTCTTGGCGATTTCATCCAGACACTTTAGGTAACTTCAAAATTTTAAAAAAACAACATGATCAAAACTATGAGCTTATATTTGTCGACAATGGCGCCAAACCGAGGGAATTTGATTGTCTTACTCCATATATTGACACTTATATTCGGCTTAACAACAATTCTGGAGCCTACCTAGCCCGCAACATCGGCAGCTTATTTTCCCATGCTCCAATTCTATTCTTCCTTGACGACGATGCAATTCCTGCAGACAATATTATTGAGAGCCATATAAACTGTTTTAAGAAATACGATATTATCGCTGTGCGCGGAGTTTGCAAGCCAAAAACAAACAACACACTCAACCAGCTAGCGAAACATTACTACCTAGGGCCAACGCCCTTTCCCATTTACGCTGATATTGAAGGAAACACATCGTATCTTGCCTCAACATTTTTCAAGGCTGGCGGATGGGATGATGAAATCAGATTTGGAGGAGGAGGTGTCGATTTGTCACGTCGGCTTATCGACATTGAGCCGGACATGCGCAAACAAATATACAGTCCTGATCCTATAATATTTCACGACTATGCCACAGACCAAAACCATCTTGCTCAAAAAATTGACAAACAAGAGCATTCAAGGTCTCGACTACGAAAAATACATCCTGACTATGACGACTTTTTAGCACACTGGAAAAAATTGCGAGGCAAGGAAGAACTGCTTATTTTAAAATCAAAACATCTTAAAAAGATTAAACCTTGATAGTTTAGCATATGAAATACGAGCAAGAACTCTGTTATTGGCACAATCGGTTCTCAAAGGAAGGTGGAAGACTCGACAATGCTCATTATGAACATCGCATGCTTCGCATGGCAGAAGAAGAAAATGATGAATTCATGCGAGGCAAAATTGTCGCCGACTTTGGCTGTGGACCGAGGGGCAGCCTCTCTTGGACCAAAACTCCAATGTTGCGTATCGGCATCGACATTCTGACGACTGCTTATTTGCAATCTTTTGGGCATTGCATGCTTGAACATGACATGACCTATATTACCAGTACAGAGCGCATCATTCCTCTTCAATCTTCCCTCGTAGACATCATGTTCACACTCAACGCGCTGGACCATGTTGACGACCTTGAGTGCATGTCAAAGGAGATTCTCCGGGTACTCAAACCAGGTGGTCTATTCGTGGGCAGTCTCAATCTCAATGAACCGGCAACTCCTTGTGAACCTCAGACCCTCACAGAAGACATTATCAAGCAGAATTTACTGAGACATCTGAATATCTCCTCGTATCGGTTGGCAAAAATTCACCCAAAGAACCCATACAAATTCTTGTATGAAAACAAGCTATCAACTTTTTGCGAAGAGGACGAACCATATATCTTATGGGTAAAAGGTTCAAAAAAATAAAACATCTCAATTGAGATCAACGCTCGCAAAACCATATTTTAATAATGAACATAAAAAATATAGAACAACAGCTCTTAGATGCAATTAAAAAAAGTAATTTTAATTATTTTAAAAATGATGTAATATTTTTTCTCAAAAATATTGGTGAATCAGCGCCATTGACTAAATTATTATTAGACAACTATCTATCTTTTCAGACAAGTTACTTACAATCAGAAAATAAAATATTAACTTCAGTTATCATCCCTTGCCATAATTATGGACTTTATTTGCGTGATGCGGTCCTATCTGTCCTTCATCAGACGTTTCCATACTTTGAAATCATCATCGTAAACGATGGTAGCGAGGACAACTCGCATTCAGTCGCCATAAAAATTCTGTCCGATTTTCCCGACTACCATATTTCTTACATCAAGCAACCTCATTCAGGCATTGTCCAACCCCGAAACAGGGGGGGTGGCATGGCTCGGGGAAAATACATTCTTCCACTGGACGCGGACGACATGATCGCACCACAATTTTTAGAAAAAACAGTCAATTTTCTCACAGACCGACCAGACTTAGGATACGTCAGCACCAAGGCTCTGTTTTTTGGCGATGTTAATAAAATCTGGCCTCGTAACAATTTTGATTCCCGCACATTATTCATCACAAATCAGCAGACAAATACAACGCTTTATAGAAAAGAAATGTGGGAGGATATTGGTGGATACGACGAGCGAATGATCCACGGATATATGGATTGGGAATTTTGGATTCGTGCAACTAAGTGTGGATGGATCGGAGAACAATTAGAGGAACCTCTGTTCTTCTATCGGCGCAAGTCAAACTCTGTGGTCATGAATGCAAAGCAAAAAGATATCCATATTAAAACGCAAATCATGAAGCTACACCCTGAAATTTATAATGTTTCGGCTCTTACAGACAATGATGAACGCTTAACTAAAAAAAACTTCATACATCCCGATTTTTTACGCAATGACCTTAAAATCACCAGAAAATACGCAAAACCGGACACTCTTTCTGCCACAAACTTTGTAAACCCAAAAACGTT
>DMYC01000062.1 GCA_003482695.1 Clostridiales bacterium UBA8960 | reverse complement strand
CCATCGAAAACCTCAATAACGTGTACGGCACCATCTTTTGGGGGCAGACTTATAATGATTTTGATGAAATACCATTGCCAAAACCCACTATTACGACACATAATCCGTCTCTTCAGCTGGATTGGGCGAGATTTAGGTCGCAGAGCATCAACCGTTACGCAAAACTTCAGGTGGACATCATCAATCGTCATAAGCGTGCAGATCAGAAAGTGACACATAACTTGTTCGGTGGTTTTTTCGATCGTGCGTATGATCAGAATACACTGTCAAGTCAGCTTGATGTGGTTTCATATGACAACTATCCTGTATGGGGCGGGCTTACAGCGCCGCTTGAACCGGCACATATCGCGATGACACTAGATTACATCCGAGGTTTGAAGCGTCAAAATTTTTGGATTCTAGAAGAATTGATGGGTGCACAAGGGCATACCATCATAGGCTATTTGCCGAGACCCAATCAAGCGAAACTCTGGTCGCATCAAGCGATGGCGAGAGGTTGCGAAGCGCTTCTTTACTTTAGATATCGTGGCATGACGCGAGGTGCGGAGCAGTTCTGCCAGGGCATTTTAGATGCGGATAACAAAATCAACGAGAAGTATCTAGAAGTTCAGTCGTTTTTCAGTGAAGTTAAAGAAAACGAGTCGATTTACTATAAACCGATTAAGGCAGAAGTTGCGATTCTTTATGATTTTGACAATAGATGGTCATGGCACGCCCAACAACAGAGCCACGCATTTGACTTCACTCAGGAGTTTGTGAGGTTATATGAAGGGTTTTATGATAAGAACGTCATGATGGATGTCATAAGCACAGATCAAGACATATCAGACTATAAAATCGTCGTGCTTCCAGTGATGCAGATTGTTGACTCTGAGCTACTGAATAAACTGAAGCAGTTTGCATCAAAAGGTGGGTCGGTCGTGTTCGGTTTTAGAAGTGGGATTAAAGACCGCAACAACAACTTAAGACTCGCGCCAAATATTCTAAGCGAGGTTTGTGGCATAGAGGTAGCCGGTTATGAGTCTCTGAGCCATGGTCAATCCGCTGAGATCGAAAGCAGCAAAGGCGTAATGGGAAAGATGCATGTATGGCGCGATTTGTTAAAACCGATTAAAGCGGAGATGCTTTACAAGTACCGCGACGCATTCTACGGAGATTACGCGGCAATCACAGTGAATGCCTTCGAAAAAGGTCAGTTTTACTATGTTGGCGGTGGCGTGTGCAAAGAAACCGTAATTGAACTGACGAACCGCTTATTATCAGAACAAGGTATTGGTGAGATTGAATCTCCAATAGGTGTGGAGGTTGTTTTACGGGATGGAAAGATGCTCGTGCTCAATCACACTTCGCAAATTCAGATTTTTAAAGGTAAAAAAATAGAGCCATATGGAATGGCCCTAATCGATTAGATGTTGTTCCGCCTCGGAGACAAGTGTTTCCATGAGGTGGGATACGGTTGTAATTTCAGTGACCTTGAAGACGTTTTCACCTGCGAAGATGAGGCCAGTCTCCACATCGCCTTGAACAGATGCCACAAGTGCTTGTGAAATACAATATGGCGTCGTTTTAGGGTTGCAAGTTGAGAGGCAGTTGACACAGCGCTCAATTTTTGGTCTTATGCCTTTGCTGAGGTTATCGATTAGCGGATTGTTCAGCGCTCTGCCAGGCATGCCAACGGGGCTGATGATAATTTGTGCATCTGTGATATCGGCATCCACATAAGCGTTCTTGAAGTTGATGTGTGCATCGCATTCTTCAGTCGCGACGAAACGCGTAGCCATTTGTACGGCGTCTGCGCCATAGGAAATGGCTTCGGCTATATCTTTACCATCGAAAATCCCCCCAGCGAAAATGACGGGGATTTTTTTGTCGTATTTGATTTCATATGTTTCAAGAGCGGCCTTGACCCCTTGAATCACTTCTTTTGGATTAAAGTTGCCTTCTAATAGATCTTCCTTTGAAAAACCTAAATGGCCGCCTGCTTTTATGCCTTCGATCACGACTGCATCAGGTGCTGTTTGGTGGTTTCGATCCCACATTTTCGAGATGAGCTGCGCCGCTTTGACGGAAGAGACGATCGGGATGATCTTTGTTTTACTCCCTTTTACGAGACCGGGAAGTTCTGTCGGCAAGCCAGCGCCTGATATGATGAAATCGATGCCTTCCTTCACAGCGACGGCGACGTGTTCTTTATAGTTATTCATAGCGACCATAAAGTTGACGCCGATCAGTCCGCCTTTTGTCATGTCTTTCGCAAGGTTGATTTCTCTTTTAAGCGCGCGAAGATTGGCCTCAAGTCTATTAGTATAAAAGTCGGGGTCATTGAACCCCAAATTGACGCCTGAGATGACACCAAGACCACCAGATGTCGTTACGGCTGATGCTAAGCCGGATCGCGTGACGCCGACACCCATTGCACCTAATACGATGGGCACTTTTATCGTATGTTCTCCTATTTTAAGTTCTGGGAGTTTCATGTAGCCTCCTGAATAGTTCTTTAGTTTGTTGACATGTTTCATGATACATGATGCATGTTATGTAAGCAATGCTGCGCCATAAAATGCTATAAAACCTTTATAAACTTTTATGTCCTCTTTATAAATAGATAGAATTTTTGAAAAGGTCGTATTATAATGTAGGTGGGTAACTTTTTCCAAGAACAATACGTTTATTTGAAAGGGGCTTGGAAGATGAGTAAAAATGT
>DMYC01000423.1 GCA_003482695.1 Clostridiales bacterium UBA8960 | reverse complement strand
GAGCTTTTAAGATCTGGTGAAAAGCAACATGTTGAAACGGCTCTTAAGAGAATCTTACATGGATGGCTTAGACAAAACCTTGGCAGAGGTGAAGCGTATGAACTCTAAAATTCAAGTTTTTGGTCGATTTCTAAGTAGAATGGTGATGCCCAATATCGGCGCATTCATTGCATGGGGGGTCATTACGACATTTTTTCACCCGAATGGTTGGATACCGAATGCCTCTATTGGTGCTTTGATTGAGCCAATGATTTTTTACGCATTGCCTTTACTGATTGCCTATACTGGCGGGAAAGCCATTGATAGCGCTCGTGGTGGTGTCGTCGCGGTGGTCGCAACCATGGGTTTGATCGTAGGGTCCGATGTTCCAATGTTCCTAGGCGCAATGCTCGTAGGCCCGCTATGTGGGTGGATCGTGAAGCATATGGATAAGATGCTTAAGAAACGCATCCCATCAGGTTTTGAAATGCTCAGCACAAATTTTTCGACAGGGCTTTTAGGTGCACTGTTGGCCGTGGTCATGTTAAAAGCGGTAGGGCCACTCTTTGATGGATTGAACTTCATGATTGAAATGGGTGTTGGGCGTGTTGTGGACTCAAAGCTCCTATTTCTGTCAGCCCTTTTTATAGAACCGGGTAAAATTCTTTTTCTAAACAATGCGATGAACCACGGCATACTTGGACCTATAGGCATTAGTGAAGTGCTTAGCAAAGGCAAGTCAATCTTCTTTCTGCTTGAAACCAATCCAGGTCCTGGACTTGGAATTCTCATCGCATATTGGTTACGAAGCAAAGGTTCAGCGAAGAAATCTTCTCCTGCAGCGATGGTCATTCATGCTTTTGGGGGAATACACGAGATTTATTTTCCATATGTACTCATGAATCCGTCACTTTTTATCGCGGTCATTTTAGGTGGTATGAGCGGCACTTTCGTGTTCCAGATTTTAGATGCAGGACTCGTGGCGACGCCTTCTCCTGGAAGCCTTTTTGCCATTATGGCACTTGCGAATCGATTCGATTTTTTCAGCATTCTCTTAGGCATTTTTCTGTCGACTGTTGTAACGGCGATGATTGCGAGTTTAATTTTGAAACGTAAAAAAGATTGGCAAGTAGACGAGGAGAAAAATCCGTTACTAGGATATAACGGCGATTTTAAAGTGCGCAAAATTTATTTTGCCTGTGATGCAGGCATGGGGTCAAGTGCGATGGGCAGCTCAATTTTGACTAAAATCGCAAGGGAGCGCGGCGTAGAAATTCCCGTCGAAAACATTTCCATCGACATGCTTCCTCTAGAAGCGGAAATCGTAATCACTTATACAGATCTTGTGAACCGGGCGAGACGCAAATCACCAAACGCGCTTCACATTGGCATAAAAGACTTTATGGATAAAAAAGAGTTCGTCGATCTAATCGACTTGATTCAATCAAAATTTGAAATTGTTAAGGAGGTAGAAACATTGAGTCATCCAAATCAAATACTCATGAAATCCAATATTATTATGAACAGACCATCCACTACGATGGAAGAAGCGATTGTTCACGCTGGTGAACTGCTTTTAAGTAGTGGTTATGTGGAAGAGGGTTATATCAACGGCATGTTATCAAGAGAGAAAAAATTCAGCACGTATATCGGAAACGGGGTAGCCATTCCACATGGAGAGAACGAAGTCAAAGATTTAATCAAAGCTTCTGGCATCGTTGTCGTACAATATCCAGATGGCGTCAGCTTTGGTGATGGAAAGGTCGCGAAAATCGTAATTGGAATCGCGGGTATGGGCAATGAGCATATTCAAATCCTTGCGAATATCGCAGAAGCCATCGAAGACGAGCGTGTACTCGATGAAATCATACGTACAAATGACGTCGATTTGATTTACGATTTATTCTCATCAGAGGGAAATGCGTTATGAAACTCATCACTGTAACGCTTAATCCTGCGATAGACAAGACCATTGAGGTGGATTGTTTTTATCTTGAGTCGCTCAATAAAGTCGCTTCATTAAGACACGATATCGGTGGTAAAGGGATTAATGTGTCTCGCGTATTGAATGCATTAGGGTCAGACAGCATTGCGGTCGGGTTTGTTGCCGGTGGTGCAGGGCATTTTATCACACAAGGGTTGAATGATATAGGCATTGAAAACGATTTTGTGACTGTCTCTGGTGAGACGCGGACAAACCTCAAAATATTTGATCGCTCTAGCAGGCAAATAACAGAAATCAATGAACCTGGACCAGAAGTAACAAAATACGATCTGATGAGTCTCGCGTTCAAAATCGGCGAGTTGGCCAATTCGGACTGCCTTATCGTATTATCAGGCAGTATTCCTAAGCATTTAAACCAAGACAGTTATGTCGGGTTGATTGAGCTGGCCAAATCGAAAGGTGCAAAAGTATTTTTGGATGCGGACGGTGAATCTTTCAAATTGGCAGTGGAAGCGATGCCTCATATGATTAAGCCGAATCGTGAAGAACTAGAGCGCTATTTCGGCACTACATTGGCATCAGAACTTGAAATCGTTCGTGCGATGGATCATTTCATTGAAAAGGGCATTGAGCATGTTTTTGTGACCATGGGTAGCCAAGGGGCGTACTACAGTTCCAAAGAGGGAGCCTATAAAATGGATCCGCTTGCTATAAAAGCGCATAGCTCTGTTGGTGCAGGTGACGCTTTCGTCGGGGCGGTCTGTCATGCGATTTCTCGAAATTTTGATGTTGAACAGATGCTCAGATGGGGGGTAGCGACGAGTGCAGGTGCTGCGGTGACGCTTGGCACAAATCCGGCGCCACTCGAATGGGTTAATGCGCATGTGCAACAAGTGACTATAAAAAAAATCGGAGGAGTCTCACTATGAAAACGAGAGCGGTAAGGATGTACGGTCAAGATGACCTTAGATTAGAAACGTTTGAATTACCTGAAATCAAGGAGGATGAGATTTTGGTGAAAGTGGTTTGCGACAGTGTTTGCATGTCCACGTATAAAGCGCTAAAGCAAGGTGCAAATCACAAACGTGTGCCGGATGATGTGCATGAAAAACCAGTCATCGTTGGACATGAAATGGCTGGCGAAATCATTAAAGTCGGCAGCAAATACAAAGGTGAGTTTATGGCTGGGCAAAAGTTTTCCTTACAGCCTGCACTAAACTACAATGGAAGCCCCTATGCGCCAGGGTATTCATATCAATATTTTGGAGGGAATGCGACATATAATGTGATTCCACCAGAGGTAATGGCGCTTGGATGCCTGCTCATATACGAGGGCGACAGTTATTTTGGCGCATCACTTGGTGAACCGATGTCATGTATCATCGGTGGGTTTCATGCGAATTATCACACCGTTCCCGGTGCGTATCAACACATCATGGGAACGAAAAAAGGGGGCAATTTAGTGGTGATGGGTGGCGCAGGTCCGATGGGGCTTGGCGCGGTGGATTATGCCCTTGCCATAGAGGACAAGCCGAGTTTGATCGTTGTGACAGATATCAACGACGATCGTTTGTCCAGAGCGTCACAGTTTATCACCAAAGAGCGTGCCAAAGCTGCTGGCGTCGACCTTTACTATGTAAATACTGCGGCTTATTCCGATCCTGTCGCACACCTGATGGGGTTAACTGAGGGGTATGGTTTTGATGACGTTTTTGTATATGCACCAGTTGAAGCGCTCGTTTTACAAGGCGATCAGCTCCTCGCGAAAGATGGTTGCATGAATTTCTTTGCTGGTCCGACAGATCACGGTTTTAGCGCTTCAATCAACTTATATAATGTGCATTATAGCAACACTCACATTATGGGATCAACAGGTGGCAACACGGACGACCTCAAAGAGGCACTTGATATGTCCGCCAAAGGATTGATTAATCCGTCGGTCATGTTGACCCATATTGGTGGTATGGATGCGGCAATAGATGCGATTGAGCGCTTGCCACTGATACCTGGCGGAAAGAAACTGATCTACAATCATATTGAAATGCCGTTGACAGCGATTGATGACTTCGAAGAACTTGGTCAATCGGATCCTTTATTCAAAAGGCTCCATGAGCTTGTCGCAAAACATTCTGGTCTTTGGAACGAAGAAGCGGAGCGCTTCTTGCTTGATAGTCTAACAATATAGGAGGATACAATGAAGCGTTTTGAATTTGATCTAGAAAATGCACATGGGCTACACGCCAGACCTGCTGGACTCATGGTTGAAACGTGCAGTACATTTAACAGCGATATCAATATTTATAAAGGTGACGTGAAAGTGAATGGCAAGAGTATGCTCGGTGTACTGATGTTAGCGGCATCAAAAGGCGATGCACTTGCAATTGAAATAGAAGGCGATGACGAACTAAAAGCGCTGGACGCTATAAAAACATTAATCAACAGTCATTTCGACGAGTAGGTGGGATATGAGATTTCAAGGACTGGCAACATCGAAGGGTATCGCCTTCGGGTCGATATACGTGCTTAAGAAAGTGAAACCAGATGTTACATTTCGTCTATGCGAAGATGTTGAGGCGACTATATATGAGCTTCATATGGCTGTTGAAAAAGCGAAGATTCAACTTGTTTTACTAAAGGAAAAAACGCGAGAGAAGATCGGCGAGAAGGAAAGCCGCATCTTTGATGCGCATCGCTTGATTGTGGAAGACCCAGAGTTCATCAAAACGATTGAAAGCATTGTTCGAACGGAGCAAGTGGTCGCGGCGTATGCGGTCGACAAAGCGCGAAAACAGTTTGAAGCTTTATTTTTAGCGATGGATAATGAATATATGAGAGAGCGTGCAGCAGACATTAACGATGTTGCAAATCGACTGGTGAAGAACCTCTATCATATTGTGGACGATGTTGAGATTCCACAGGACGCCATTATTGTATGTGATGATCTTGAGCCCTCTGATACAGCTTCTTTGGATGCGGGTAGAATTGCTGGCATTGTGACTGAAAAAGGAGGGGAGACATCCCATTCCGCGATTATCGCTAAAAGTTTATCCATTCCTGCTGTCACTAAGATTAGTGTCGGATGCTGTGACGATGTGAATGGCAAACCCGCTATTCTAGATGCGGTCGATGGACTGCTTATTATTGAACCAACAATTGATGAATCCGCTTTTTATAAAGTCGAGAAGGCAAGGTATGAAGCCAGTTTAGAGGTGTATAAAACAGGGATGTTTGAGCCGGCGGTCTCAAGTGATGGACATGTGGTGGAAGTGGCTGCCAATATCGCCAGTGTGGATTTGTTAAGCGGTGTATTGGCAACAGGTGCAGATGGTGTCGGTCTGTTTAGAACGGAGTTTTTATACATGAATCGATGTTCTGCGCCTTTACTGGATGAACAGTTTGAAGCGTATAAAAAAGTGCTTCAAGCGTTTGGCGATAAACCTGTGGTGATTCGTACCTTTGATATCGGAGGAGATAAGAAAATTGATTATCTTGAGTTGGCTCATGAAGAAAATCCGTTTTTGGGGTATAGGGCGATTCGAATTTCACTTGATCGTAAGCCCTTGTTTAGGACGCAGGTTAAAGCTTTGCTCAAAGCAAGTCCGTATGGCAATTTAAAGATCATGTTTCCAATGATTTCAAGCGTAGAGGAAATCAAAGCGGTGAAAGCGGTTGTGGGCGAGGTCGCTTTGGAGCTTCAGGCTGAAGGGTGTGAGCTTGGTGCTTACGAGATTGGGATGATGGTTGAAATTCCGTCGGTTGCTGTTATGGCAGACAAGTTTGCGAAGTATGTGGATTTTTTCAGTATTGGCACCAATGATTTGCTACAATATACGATTGCAGTTGATCGAATGAACGAGAAATTGACGCACCTTTATTCGTGGTATCATCCTGCGCTGCTTGAGATGATACGCATGGTGGCTGAATCGGCGCATAGGAACGGAATTTGGGTCGGTATATGCGGTGAAGCGGCCAGTGATGTGAAACTGTTGCCTTTTTATATGGCGATTGGTATCCATGAACTCAGTATGTCGCCAAATAAGGTGGCAGAGGTGAAATGGGCAGTCAGACAAATGACGATGGATAAAGCGGTTGGGATCGCGGAAGGTATCCGCGAACTTGAGACGGCTGAGGCGGTTAAGTTGTATTTGGAGTGAAACAGAAAAAGTGATCAGGGGAAAGTGATCAGGGGGTCGGACCCCCTGATCACTTTTTTTAAAGGGATTGTGGGATTCATGTAGAATTAGTGTGGTATATATAGAATAGATCATGGCACTTTATCAACGATTAAAGGAGGACAATATGAACGAACCTCTCAACCAAGCATTTTGTGAACCGTGTTCACTCGGCACTTTGCCTTTGTTAGGCGAAGAACTCGATGAAATGATGAAGGAAATCGCAAATGATTGGCAACTTATAAACGATATGCTAATCACAAAAGCGTTTAAGTTCAAGGATTTTAAAAAGGCGCTTGAATTTGTGAACAGAGTGGGTGAAATAGCAGAAGAGCAAGGCCATCATCCTGATATTGAACTTGGATGGGGCAAAGTGGTCATAAAGCTTATGACGCATAAAATAAAAGGCCTTTCAAAAAATGACTTTATAATGGCTGCAAGAATCGATCTATTAAACTAAACAAAATATTCTTATATGGAGGCTAACGACTATGTCAACTTATCAATTCCCTTCCAAGCGAAATGTTCATTACGCAAAATCTGCCATGGTGGCAACTTCGACGCCACTAGCGGCTCAAGCCGGGCTTGACATCATCAAGAAGGGAGGCAACGCAATTGATGCTGCCATAGCAACCGCCGCGATGCTGACGGTTGTCGAACCGACGTCCAATGGTATTGGCGGCGATGCATTCGCTTTGATTTGGACAAGTGGTAAGCTTCATGGCATCAATGGGAGCGGACCTGCGCCACACCGAATAAGTGCAGAGGCGATCCAAGGTGCTGGACACGAAAAAATGCCCATATTTGGAATGATTCCTATCACAGTACCCGGATTGCCAGCTACTTGGGCAGCACTTTCAGAGCGTTTTGGAAAGCTGCCTCTAGAGGTGGTTTTAAAGCCTGCGATAGATGCCGCACGAGACGGTTTCGCTGTTACTGAAACGGTGGCAAAATATTGGGAGAAAGCTTTTCAGAAGTACAGTGAAATTTTCAAAGAGCCAGTGTATGATGAATGGTTCAAAGTTTTTGCACCAAATGGTAATGCACCTAAAGCGGGAGAAATATGGCGTTCTGAAGCGCATGCACAGACGCTGGAAGAACTTGCTCAAACGAATTGCCGTTCTTTCTATGAAGGGCGCATTGCGGCTAAAATCGCGCACCTTTCAAATGCGAATGGTGGTTATATTGACGTAAGCGATTTACGCACTTATAAACCAGAATGGGTAGAGCCAATCGCTTGCGACTATAGAGGGTATCAAGTTTGTGAGATCCCACCAAATGGTCAGGGCATCAGTGCTTTGATGGCGCTTAATATGCTTAATCAATTTGATTTGAAGGATTTTTATGAGCCTCATCTGTTAATCGAAGCAACTAAGCTCGCTATGGTAGACGCGAATGCTTATGTAGCGGATTCAAATCACATGACATTCGATTATAACCGCATGCTTTCGAGTGTTTATGCAGAAAGTCGTGCTAAGCTCATCGGTAAACAGGCGCTTCAACCTGAGTCGGGACAACCCCAGTCGGGTGGAACGGTGTATCTTTGTACTGCCGATGTAGAAGGGAACATGGTCTCATACATCCAAAGCAACTACATGGGTTTTGGATCGGGGGTTGTGGTGCCTGGAACAGGGATTGCACTACACAATAGAGGGAATAATTTTACACTTGAGAAAGGTCATCCGAATTGCATTGCAGGCGGAAAAAGACCGTTTCATACGATTATTCCTGGATTCTTGATGAAAGATGGCGCTGCGATAGGGCCTTTTGGGGTCATGGGTGGGTTTATGCAACCACAGGGGCATGTTCAGGTGGTCACAAATACAATCGATTATCACATGAATCCTCAAAGTGCACTTGATGCACCTAGGTGGCAATGGATGAAGGATAAGCATATCACTGTCGAACCGAATTTTCCTGAAAGTGTAATCACAGATCTTAGAGCGCGTGGTCATGTCGTGAAAGTGGATGAGGAAATTGGAAGTTTCGGAAGGGGTCAGATTATTTGGCGCACGAAAGAGGGCACGTATGTCGGCGGAACAGAGTCTAGATGTGATGGCCATATAGCAAGTCTTTAGAGTGCGTTAACCATTAAAAAAGGATGCCTCGAGTTAATCGAGACATCCTTTTTATAATGGTGCCGAAGGCGGGGGTCGAACCCGCACGAGTGTTACCTCTCCGGATTTTGAGTCCGGCGCGTCTGCCAATTCCACCACTTCGGCTTGCAGCTATTTTATAGTAACATATTAGCGTAAAATTGACAAGTTGCTTTAACAAAAAAATATGGGATGTCTGGGGGAGACATCCCAATCTTTTTAGAGTACCACGCCTCCGTCGACGCTTAGTACAGTACCTGTAACGAATGCCGCTTCATCTGATGCTAAAAACAAGTATGCATTTGCAATATCTTCAGGAGAAGCCAATTTTCCAAGAGGTGACTTTCCTTTCATCATATCGATCACTTTTTCTGGCATTTTCGCGACCATAGGCGTCATCGTAAAGCCTGGTGCAACTGCATTTACACGAATGCCTTTTTTACCGAGTTCTTTTGCCCAAGTCTTAGTGATGCCGATTACTCCCCATTTGGTGGCAGCATAGTTTGTTTGACCGAAGTTGCCATAAAGACCGACGACAGATGATGCATTTAAAATGACACCGCCACCATTTTCAGCCATTACTTTCGCAGCGGCTTGGCCACAATTGAAAACGCCTTTGAGGTTGACATCGATTACTTTATCAAAATCGCTCTCTTCCATTTTTAAGAGTTGAGAGTCAGCTGTAATACCAGCGTTGTTTACTAGGATATCAACTTTACCCCATTTTGAAACCACATCGTCAATCATGGTTTGAACGGATTCACGGGATGTAACGTTAACTTCATAAGCAAGCACTTCACCACCAAGCGCTTCAATTTGCGCTTTGATATCATTCATGGAGTCAATATTAATGTCAGAAACGACGACTTTTGCACCATGCTCTGCAAATTTTAAGGCAGTCGCCTCTCCTATTCCTCTTGCAGCGCCTGTTACAACTGCAACTTTGTCTTTTAATCTCATAGAAATCTCCCTTATAATATGAATATATTTTAGTAAATGCCTAGTGAAGCTAGAATGATGGCTGCAATAACAGATGCAACTGGTATCAATGTAGCTACAACAAAAATATCTTTATAGGAATCTTTGTGAGTCATCATCGTTACTGCTAAAAGTGTAAGTACAGCACCATTATGTGGAAGCGTATCAAGTCCACCACTTGATAATGATGCAACTCTATGGAAAGCTTCTAGTGGGATTCCTGATGAAGCAGATAACTCAACATATTTTGCGCCTAATGCTTCTAGTGCAATACCCATACCACCTGATGCTGATCCAGTTGCACCAGCAAGAACGTTTACAGCAACTGCTTCTGAAATAAGTGGATTTCCTTTAATCCCAAGTACCATATCTGTTAATGTCGTAAAACCAGGGACTGCTCTAACAACCGCACCAAAACCAACTGCTGCAGAAGTATTAATTATAGCTAAAACCGAACCAGATGCGCCACTATTGATCGTTTGTACAATTTTAGGTAATCTTCTAATATTAAGTGCAGCAGCGAGAACAATACCGATCAATAATGCAGTAATAATATGAAGATCAAATATATTTAGAAATGTGATAACTGCGATAAGTGGAATTGCAGAAAGAATTGGATTTGGTAAATGCTCTGTGTCGATAG
>DMYC01000356.1 GCA_003482695.1 Clostridiales bacterium UBA8960 | reverse complement strand
TCGAAAAGGCAATTTCAGAACATCCTGATGCAAAAGCTGTATTCATTATCAATCCGACTTACTATGGTGCGGTATGTGATTTAAAAGCGGTTGTCGACTATTGTCATGAAAAAAACATGCTCGTCCTTATTGACGAAGCACATGGTACGCATTTTCATTTCAACGACAAATTTCCACTCAGTGGTATGCAAGCCGGTGCGGACATGTCCGCCGTCAGTTTGCATAAAACAGGTGGTTCGCTCACACAAAGTTCAGCACTTTTAATAAAGAAAAATCGCATTGATGGCCGATACGTCAGAAAAGTAATCAACATGATGCAGACGACAAGCCCTTCCTACTTACTAATGGGCTCACTTGATGTCGCACGTAAGATGTTGGCGCTTGATGGCGAACGCATTCTCAACCATATTATTGAAGTGGCTAATTACGCGCGGGAAAAAATCAATCAGATTCCTGGTTGTTATTCAATTGGAAAAGAGTCTGAAGGCCTTCCAGGAATATTTAAGTTCGATCCTACGAAACTGAGTGTGACAACACGCGATATGGGTCTAAACGGCATGGAACTTTATGATATCTTGAGGGATGAATACAACATTCAAATGGAAACAGGCGACGTCTATAACTCACTTGCCATTTTAAGTGTTGGAGATGATTACGACGCCATCGAAAAATTAATTGAAGCACTGACTGACGTAAGCAGCCGTTTTCACGGTGAACGTCTTGATTATAAAAAGATAGACCTTCACTACCCTGAGGTCATTATCTCACCTCGTGATGCTTTTTATGCAAGTAAAGAGATGGTCGCACTTGAAGACACACTTGGTCGAATTAGCGGTGAATCACTCATGAGTTACCCGCCAGGTATACCGGTAGTGAGTTACGGCGAACGCATCAATGTCTCTGTAATAGAACAAATCAAACTTTTTAAAGCGTCTCATGGCATCGTCACAGGTATGGAAGATCCTGAAGCGAATTTTATTAAAGTCATTAAAGAGTGATTGACTTAGCATTTGTCGGTTATAAATAGACTATTATGAATAACGGAGGTAACCCATGGAACTTTGGTACACAGAAAAACACACAGATACAGTCGACTTTTCGATAAAAGTTAAAAAGCACATTTATTCTGAAGAAAGCCCTTTTCAAACGATAGACTTCTTTGAATCAGAAGAGTTCGGCACATTCTTCACTTTAGATGGTCTAATGATGGTCAACGAAAAAGATGAATTCGTCTATCACGATATGATTACGCACGTTGCCATGGCAACAAACCCAAGCATTAAGCGCGTTCTTGTCATCGGTGGTGGTGACGGTGGAACGGTTAGAGAGTTGACACGTTACAAGCACATCGAAAAAATTGACATGGTAGAGATCGACGAAATGGTCGTAAGAGCGAGCCAGAAGTATTTGCCGATTACTTCATCGAAACTTGATGACCCACGTGTCACGCTCTATTTCGAAGATGGCCTAGCTTTTATTCACGGAAAAGTGGACGCATATGATTTAATCTTAGTTGATAGTACAGATCCGATCGGACCTGGAGAAGGTTTATTCTCGGAAGCTTTTTATAATGACTGTTATGCTGCACTTTCTAAAGACGGCATACTAATCAATCAACACGAAAGTCCATATTATCCAAACTACGCAAGAGAAATGAAGCGTTCACACTCGAAAATCAAGAAAATATTCCCTATTAGCAAAGTATACCAGTTCCATATGCCAACTTACCCATCAGGCCACTGGTTGTTTGGTTTCGCATCAAAGACATTCGATCCTATCAAGGATTTGCAAAAGGAAACTTGGGAGTCTTTCGGCATCGAAACAAAATATTACAATACAGATCTTCATACTGGCTGTTTTGCCCTGCCAACATTTGTGAAGAAAATGCTCGAAGAATAAGAAAGGAAGCCCTATGCGTTCAAAATTACATTCAAATATTCATACGTTCATCGGTTGTGACACTGCTTTTGATGATGCTGAGCTCGTCATATTTGGCGCGCCCTTTGATTCAACGACGTCATTCAGACCAGGCACGCGTTTTGCCGCCGATTACATCCGTATGGACTCTTTTGGCCTCGAAACTTACAGCCCTTATATGGATAAAGACCTCGCTGACTATCAATTGACCGATATCGGCAACCTGGATCTCCCTTTTGGAAATGCTGCAAAAGCACTTGAGGTGATCGAGGAAACTGCAGCAGAAATCTTAGAAGCAGGCAAAGTCCCTTTTCTTATTGGTGGTGAGCATCTTGTCTCTTTAGGTACCATCAGAGCCGCTTATAAGAAGTATCCTAACATGAAGCTGTTACATTTCGACGCACATACCGACCTAAGAGATCACTACATGGGCGAGTCCTTGTCTCATGCGGCAGTCATCAGAAGATCTTGGGATTTCATGGGCGATGGCACTATTTTTCAATTTTGTATCCGTTCAGGTGAAAAGTGGGAATTTGAATGGGCTAAAACACACACACATCTTGAAAAATTCAGTTACGACACCCTTCAATCTGTCGTTGAAAAACTAGGAACGGAAGACCCTATCTACATCACGATTGACCTTGATGTTTTTGATCCATCCATTTTCTCAGGTACAGGTACACCTGAACCAGGTGGTATTTTCTTCAAAGATATGATCGAAATTCTCAAGACGATGGCACCGCTTAATATTATTGGCGCAGACGTCGTAGAACTCTCCCCACATTATGATCAAACAGGCGTTAGTACGGCAACTGCATGCAAAGTCATCAGAGAATTGATGCTGACGATGTTGAAATAACAAATAAAAAGGCAACTGAAATGGCTTTCCATTCTCAGTTGCCTTTATTTTTTTTAAACATTACTTATCTAAACCATCAAAATCTGCTTTTGTAACGATTTTTCCAAAATAGATGAACGCTGCATAGACGACGACTGCGATAAAAATCGAAATCAAGAGATTAAGTCGCATCGCCAAACTGCTTTCTAGCAAAGCGAAAACGAGTTTAGCCGAAACGATCATCGCTGCATTAGCCATTAAAGTCAAACCCATTTTCATGAGGGTTTTTTTAGTGGGTTTTGTGAGCTGATAAACCAGTCTGATGTTAAGGAAAGCTGCGACGGCATATGCCATCAGAGTCGAGTATGCGGCACCATCAATATTGATGCTCGGAATGCCGATTAAAACATATGCAGCAACGACTTTCACACCTGCACCGACAAAGAGGTGAACGACGGGCTTTTTATATTGGTTCATGCCCTGAAGGATGCTCGTCGTCGCTAAGTAGACCGATAAGAACACAATTGACACACCCAAAATCGCTAGAACGGGAGCCGCATCAACAGCGATTGCCGCTTTTGACGGATACAGGAACAACAAAATTTCTTTTGCGAAACCTGCGATACCAAGACCGATTGGAAGGCCCATCACCAATGAAAGCAATATGCCTAAATCAATTTGATTTCCAATTGAATGGCTCTTCTGTGTAAAGCTCTTCGTGATCATAGGTAGCAAGCTCACTTGAATCGCTGTGAACACCACTTGCGATATGTTTATGATCGGGCTTGAATAGAACGAAATATATGAATATAAAATCGCTGCCGTGTCCACAAGGCCAATATCTCTAAGTCGCCATACGACAAGCGTGCCATCGATGATGCTGAGAAGCGGCATAATCGAAGCGCCAAGCGCGATAGGCAACATAAGCTTTAGAATCGAACGGTAAATCGGTTTAAAATCACCCTTTGTTTTCGTGTGATTTTTATAATGCTTTTTATGCCGGCTTACGACATACCCCCAACTGATGACTGCACCGAACAATGCACCAGAAGTCCCTGCTGCAGCGATAAAATCATCGCCCATACTAAGACCTGCGAGCACGACAACAAGCGCCAATCCGAATACGACGCGTCCGATTTGTTCAAGCAACTGTGAAACACCATAGAATTCCAACCTTTGAGTCCCCTGGAAAAATCCGCGGTATGCAGCATTTAAAGCGACAAAATACGACGCGATACCAAGTACATAGAATGAGTAAGCACTCTCTGGATACCCGAGCGCATTTGAAATCAGGTTTGCAAAACCGATTAAGAATAACATCGTGGCAAATCCAAAATACTGCATCAATCGATTCGATGCGTTCAGCACATCATTTTGAAGCTGAAGGTCCTCATTTGCACCAGCTTCGGCGACGAGCTTTGCAATCACAGCCGGCAATGCGGTCGATGAGATGACAATTAAAATATTATACCATGGGTATGCCAATGAATAATAGGCCACCGCATCTTCCGACATGAATATGGCGAGTGGCACTCTGTAGATTGCGCCTATAATTTTTATGATAATGCCTGTAATACCTAAAATGCCAATGTTCTTTGCAAATTTATTTTTCATATGCCCTCATTTTATTGTATTGTGTTGTGTCAACGGTTACCGTTATTATTATAAACGAATAACACATGCAACGTCTATAAGCTTTCCTTACTTTTTAAAGTCTCTAAAATCCATGACTGTAACGCTTTCAAATCTTCTGAGAAAATCAATGTCACCGAAAGGATATAATGTCTATGTAGATAGACAAATCGCCTAGTGGACTCAACAAATTTAAGAACCAGATTTACTGGCAGTTTAAAGATGCGGTACATCTCCGTCACGATTGCCTCATGCTTTGAAGACTCTCTCCCCACAATGATCGCTCTGACTCTCGTATCTTTATGTGTTGGACTTATATCTGCCAACATGTCAAATGAAAGGCCGAATTGAGTCAACACCTCTGAAAACTCTGCAATTTCATGGCGCAACGTATCATCCGGCTCAGGCATGACAAGTTGCGATGCAATCTGCTCATCTAAAACATCATGATACATATGCTTCTTCTCATGCCTTAAAAAATCGATGATCTTATTTTTAATCACCGTTGTGGCATAGGTTTCAAATTTGCTGACTTCTGGTTTATAAGTATCAATCGCTTGATTAAAGCCTTCAAGTGCAACACTGTAAGCTTCGTCGTTTTCCACAGAAATATATCGACCAATCACCGATGAGGTGGTATAAATTATAAACGGAATATGAGTCTTGATGAAAAGCTCTCTTTGCTGTAAATCCTCTTGTGCATCAAATACTGTTGGATTATTCATAACTTGACCTCCATGATAATTATACCACCACTGAGAATCATTCAATAAGAAATTATTGTTACAATGTTTTCGCCGCACATATAAAAATCTCAAATGGGCTATCCAAATGAGATTTTTATTTGCTTTATTAAATTGTAAAGGTTTCCTCTGAAACGAATATGCAGCCTAGAACAGCCGCAAAGAACTCGACCGGTTTTTCGTACATGGATGCATGTCCGCACCCAGCTATGATCACCATTTTTGCATGATCGATTTCATTAAGCAGTGCCTTTTGACAACCAATCGGTGTGATCATATCCTCATCTGAGCCTATTATAAGCGTAGGCACTTTTATTAAGGATAGCTTCGTGCGATCATCGTGATTTTCTGCACTGATGACAAGTCTTATAAATCCATCATACCAATGTTTGTCGAAAAGCTTGACGAACAGGTCTTCTCTGGCACCCAACCAATCCAGTCTGCTTTCATAGAAATGGTTTGAATAAATAGGCGGAATGGTCGCTTTAAAAAATTGCCTGCCATCGTATGTTTTCGCCGCGTTTATCCATGCATCACCAATCGCTCTCAACTGAGGGTTCGTATAGGCCGTAGTATTGGCTAAAATCAAACGGTCGATACGCCCCTGATGCCGTCTTGCAACTTTCATCGCAATCTCACCACCATAGGAAATGCCCAGTAAAGTCACATGCTTAAGATCAAGTTTCTCGAGCAGGCTTTGAACGAGCTCGACTTGAGTTTCTTGAGTGTATTCGCAGTCCATGTAATCTGACTTGCCTTGATCAAAAAAATCAACGAGTACGACTGTGACATGTTTTTTCAACATTTCAACAAAAGGTTGCCAACTTGCACTGCTCATCATAATCCCGTTTAACAGGACTAAAACATTTGGATGGTCACCATGCACTTCATAATACCCTTTTTTTTGATTTGCCTCAACAAATGGCATTCTAACACTCCTTAATTAGCGAGGCGACTTTATCAAGACAGTCCACTAGCGGGTTATGTCCTGCGCCTTCGAGTATGACGAGTCTAGAGTTGTCCTTAAGCGCTTCATGAATCCCAAGTGCCATTTGCATAGGTACAACATAGTCCTTGTCACCTTGCATGATTAAGACTGGGCACTTCAACCTCTGGATGTCGCCGGTGCCTTTGCCATAACCATTGTCAACATCTGAAAGGTTGAAACGCGTCAAGGCGTAATCGATATCAACCAAATTTCTCTGAAGCAACATTTCTTCGATATATCTGTCATAGTCTTCCGGACTTGGTTGATTTCCTGCTGTGTAGATGGCTGCATTCCACAACATTTTATAATAAGCGGCATCTCTGCTCGCAAGTGCATTTAGTACAGGTACAACTTGAACTTCATCTTTTTCGATGTCTTCTTTCGTCATAAGAAGTTCCGTTAAAATGGCTTGGCTAGCTGAATCCTTTTTAAACATCGGATATCCATTAATTCCAACACTTTCAAGCAATATTACGCGCTTCACAACATCTGGATTGTCTATCGCGAGGTGCATCGCAATGCCACCCCCTGTCGACCAACCCAATACTTCAATCTCTCTAAGTCTCAATTTATCGATGAATACTTCCAAATCTTCACTTAACTCTTTTAAACTATTGAATCGTTCATGATAAGATGAATGTCCAAATCCACGAAGGTCAACAGCGAAAATTCTAAAATCGTCATAAAGTGCATCCATCAAGTGGTCAAAATGAGCTGATGATGACATGTTGCCATGAATCAGCAGCAATTGACGTGTACCCGTTCCGCCTTCACGATAGGCAAGCACCTCATTATTGATTTGGATTTTCTTGAACTCAAATTCTCTCATTCCATTGCCTACTTTCACATGAAATTAAGTTTATTTACCACCTAATATGGATTCGATTGATGCTAGGCCTTTAACAGGTAACCATTCGCCATCTTTGTTATCATGGCTGATCTTTGAAAGGTTCATTTCTTGCGTACCTGCTCGTAGGCCGCCACCAAAGTTGATTTCGCCACCAAAAGGATTTTGAATAGGCGAAGATTCAAGTGCGTCCATGTAGTTA
>DMYC01000108.1 GCA_003482695.1 Clostridiales bacterium UBA8960 | reverse complement strand
AACGCCATTGATTGACTTTCATGAGACTGTTCATCGCCAAAAAGAATTCGAAATGTAGTAAATAGAAATCGAACTTATCATAGCCCCTTTTCTTGATGACCTGAACCTCATGCTCAAGGCGTGTAATCATCTTATAAGCGCTTCCATATTTTTCAAATAATAAATGTCCATGGCATAGATTCAGATACGAAAGGATAATCATATTCCGATCCCCGACGTTCTCCGCATGGTGATTTGACTCTTCAAAATACTTGTTCGCCATCTCGTATCGCCCTTCAATGCGATACGTTTCTCCAAGATTGTTAAGATAGATCGGAACTGTGACGAAATAATTGTTTTTATTGGCTTTTGTATATGCTTTTCTAAAATAATCCCTAGCGAGCATAAAATCGCCATATCCATCTAAATATATGACGCCAAAATTATTGTACAGTTTTACGATGTTTTCCTCGTCATTCAAGATTTGATAGTATTTTAAACTTTCCGAAAAAGCCTCAACGCTTTTGTCGAAGGCATTATTATATAAATAATTGATGCCTTGCTCGTTAAAGAAGACCGCTTGATGATACGTTAAACTTTGCGTGTTGCTAATATCCAGATAACGATCCGCCACAATTTTATGCGCATCCAAATCACCAAAACTGATCAGGCATTTACACTTTACAAACGCGGCTTTTAGCTCTCCGTTTAAATACGCCACTTTCATAGAATTTTCTATCGCGACATCAGATAACTCCTCTGCTTTTGCGATTTCATTTTTTAGATACATGACATATGCATGCTCAATTTGTAGGTCGATAATCGCCGGTGGGTGGCCACCTTGTAGGTAACTTGTCAGAAAATCGATATGCTCCAGTGCACGTTCGAGTCGCCCCACTTTTACCAGTTGCTTAATAAGCTTAATGCCCAAATCGACAATCGAATCATAGTGTGCCACTTTAAAGTAGATTTCAAGCCCCCACTCCATGAGTTCCAGTGCCTTATGTTGATTTGATTTCAATATATATTGCTCAGCAAAAGCAACACAAGTTTCAGCCGCTTTTATAGGTTCATCACAAGCAAGTAAATAATCGACCAATCCTTCATTGATTTCATTTTGCTCGATGAATTTTTGTTCGTACAGCTTAGACGCTTCAAGTGAAATCCGTTTGATTTCCGATTCAGTCAAAGTGTCTGAAAACGCTTTTTTCATTTCATTTGAGTTGAATGCAAAAACATACTCGATGTCACTGATGCGCTTATTTAAGATGGATTTATCCTCCATTTTAAGCAAAAACTGATACCCCTGCTCTTCATCAATATTGGCGAGCTCAAATAAAATTTGCATGTTGAATGAACCCTTTAATAGGGAAAGTTTCCTAAGAATTTCGTACTCATCCTGTGATAATCCAGAAATCATGCTATCGAAATCTTCACGTTTGTGATCGATGTAATCAAAAGAATATTGATCGTTTACTTTATCAAGATTCCAGTTCATTAGATTTTTATCGAAATATATCGCACCATCCTGCCACAGTTTAATAACCATGCGTCTGGTGATGCTAATTTTCCCATGATTTTCAAGCATAAGTCGATGAGTCAGTTTATATGGTATATAATTGAGTCCCAACATCGCCTTGATCATTTGTCCCGTTTCCTCTAAATTCAAGAAAGGCAACTTATAAAAATCGATCATTTCCAAATGATTTGATAAATATTTATCACAAGCGCTGCACGTTGCGATGATATAAAACTGACTGTTTCCCTTATAGCTGAGCAATAACTCGTAGAAGGTCTTCTCAATCGAGCTGATTTTATCGAAATCGTCTAAAATCAAAATGAAAAATTTGTTGCTTGTATAATCGACAAAAAAGTTGAACACTCTATTTAACACACGTAAATACTCAACCTCCAAATTTATGTCGCGTTGATCCTTAATATTCCATCTTGAGAGGAGTGAAGGCACGAGACATGAAAGCTCAGGGCCATACTTCTGCACGAGCATCGGTGAGAGATCATCTTGCTTTGATATCGCCTCGACTAACAAACGCGTTGTTGAAAACGCATCAGACCCTTCAGATGTTTTGATTTTAAGATAATTAAAACGCGCAAATTTTGAGATGTAGCCAATTTCCTTTATGACCCTGGATTTTCCTGAACCGTTTTCTCCTTGAATAAAAAAACCGTTCTTGTTCAAAAGCTTTCTTGATTTTGATTGAAGCTTCACCTTAATGTCATTTAGTAAAGTGTCCCTACCGATTATGCGCGTCTTGTTATGAATGCGATTATAGTAAGCCGTATCCGATTTGTCGACTTCAATCCAGATGAGTGCGGATAAATCGGCGATAAAGCTATTGATTTCTTGATACCTCTCGTCGCGGATGTGACTTGTCGATTTGATGATGAAACGATGGATCTCGTTGCCAAGGCCAACTTCCACCAAGTTCTGAAGCGAATTTGTCTTATAATCGACCCGATAATACAAATAGTAAATGAGTGCACCTAGAGAATAAATATCCGCGACTTCATCGACTGCTTCTCCCCAGATGATTTCAGGCGCAATAAATTGACTGAACTTTTCATGGTCCGTCTTAAAATAATAGTCGTTGATAAGATTTCCGGCGACATCTTTCAGTTTTAACTTGAGTTTTCCATCCTGACGCAATATCAAAATTTGGTTAAAATTCAAGTACTTGTATATAACGCCTCTAAAATGCAAGAAGCGTACAGCCTTACACAGCTGTACGATGATGGTATTGATTTCTGATTTGTTTAAATCGGTATAAGAGACACACTCTTCGTCATTATAGTGCTCATAGGTGTAGAAATACTGTTTGCGATTCACACGATTACCATTGACTGAAATAATCGTTTGAAATTCATATGCGGACAAAAGATTTTCATGAACCAGCGTCTTGATTTCAACAAACAAATCTTCCATTTGCTTGACAAACTCATAGTTAGACATTTCAGTGTCGAAAATTCTTATGCGCTTTAATGCATTATTTTTTTCTGAGTCTGATACGAGATATTCTATATAGCAACTCTCGCGGTTAAGCAATTTAACCACTTCGTATCTTTCATTTATAATTTTCAACTGAATGCGCCTCCTAAGAATGAATCAACTATAATTCCACTTTTTCATTAAAAATGCCAAAGCCCATATCGATGGCGTCTATGACCGACTCATCAAGTTCAGACAAAATGCTTTCCACATAATTGATTCGATTTTCCATAACGAGTTTAATTAAATCGTGTCCCTTTTGAAGTNNGAATTCTGACGATTCTACGGTCATTTTCATCTTTGACGCGTTTAACGAGTTCATTTCTTTCCATTCGATCTAGAAGATCTGTGACTGTACTGCATGCTAAGTACATCCTGGCACTCAATTCGCCTATCGTTAAATTGTCCTCTTTTCTTAAGTACTGAAGCGCTTCGAACTGAGGAGGTGTTATATCGACATCATTTAAAATCTCTCTACCTTTTTTCTTTATCTTGTAACAAACACGTCTTAGATTTTCTTCTATCCGTATCGTTCTTTCACTCATCATTTATTCCTCCCAATCATGTCTCTTATCTTATATTCTACAAAATAAATATACTTAGGTAAACTAAATTCTAATAATGCGTTGTTTTTTTATATCAATCTATGTTAGAATATATTAAGTTTTTATTACAACGGGGGTCTCATGGAGAAAATAAAAGATTACTTTATGAAGAATAAAGTAACCATAATGGTCATTCCGAGTGCTGAAAAATCAATCAAACAATGGAAATTAAACATCGCAGTCGCTTTTTTAGTCTTGGTTTGCTTAATCATCGCAAATCTTACACTTTTATTAAACACGATTACATCAAAAGTTATTACAGATACATTATCTTCGGAGAATCATGAACTCGAAGTGAGTTTGCAAATGACACAAGATAAATTTGATATGCTTGAAAATATCAACGCAAACAGAGCAGAAGAAATCAAGACATTAAAGAATTCTTTACAGGCTTCCAATCTTTTTTTAGTTGAGCGTTTAAATGAAATGGAGCAAGCACAGGCTTATGTTTCTCAACTTGTCGTTCTTTTTAATGAAGAGACGAACTCTAATTTGAAAGCACCAGTCAGCCGATCATTCAGTCGACTTTCAGGCGCAGCGCCATCGGAAAGTGATGAACTCTCTGCTGACGAGATATTGCTTTCTGACATCGAGGCGCTTATCTCAAATGACGACATCGCCACT
>DMYC01000241.1 GCA_003482695.1 Clostridiales bacterium UBA8960 | reverse complement strand
TTGATTGCATCGGGTGCTGAGTTTGAGTATCCTGTATTCTGGGGCGCAGATCTACAAACGGAACACGAGAGATATTTGACGGAAGTCATCCATAATAAACCTGTTTTTGTCATCAACTACCCTAAAGAAATCAAGTCCTTCTACATGCGTATGAATGAAGATCAAAAGACTGTAGCCGCGATGGACTTGCTTGTACCTGGAGTTGGAGAACTTATCGGTGGCTCCCAAAGGGAAGAAAGACACGATTTGTTACTTGGCAGAATTCATGAGATGGGTCTTAAAGAAGAAGATTATTGGTGGTATTTGGAGCTTAGAAAATTTGGTACGGCCAAGCACGCAGGATATGGCTTAGGGTTCGAACGTATGATCATGTACCTGACAGGTATGGGAAATATTCGCGACGTTGTTCCATTTCCAAGAACCGTTAAAAACGCTGAATTTTAATGATAAAAAAAGATATCCAAGTTTATTGGGTATCTTTTTTATTGAAACTATTTTGTTTTTTTCTGTTTGCTAAATTTGATTTCCAACTGATTAAAGGTTTTCAGTGTCAACAGCATGACGAGGGATGCAAAGAGTGCCATCATATAAAAACCGGCGCCTATGACGAGTCCCAAACAAGCAACCGACCATAGACCAGCGGCGGTAGTCAAGCCCTTGACTGTAGCACNNTTTAATGATGGTTCCGGCGCCTAAAAAACCCATGCCGCTAATGACTTGGGCACCAAGCCTCATCGGATCCGAATTGATAAAATTTTGAGCCATCTGCAAATTGATATCCATGACCATTGCGCTTGCCACACAAACCAGTATGTGGGTCCTAAAACCGGCTGGTCGACTTGCAGATTCGCGCTCTAGGCCAATTAATCCACCTATGAACACTGCGATAATAATCTTGATGACGCTTGCAATTTGAAGATCCATATGGCCACATCCTTACTAAGTAAAATGAAACTTGTTAAATCCATTCGTTTATTATACTATAAACTATACCCGAAATGTGCGTAAAAATATCAACTGGAGGTCTAAGTTTGTTAAAAATATTATTTTCCTATTTTGCATGTGTCAACGCGTTGGCATTTATTGTGATGGCTTTAGACAAATGGTATGCGGTTAAAAACAAGTGGCGAATACCTGAATATATTTTGCTCGCTACAGCGCTTCTTGGAGGTGGTGTTGGGATGGTGACTGCGATGGTCGTCGCAAGACACAAACTCAGTAAAGCCAAGTTTCGCATCTTGGGTCCTTTGAGCATTCTTGCATATGTGATTCTTTTTGCTTATTTAATATTTGCTCTATATGTCTAGTTGTGCCTTAAAGATTAATAAATGTTAAAACATTTTCAAAAAAGAGTTGTTTTACTCTAATACGCAATCATGTAAAATAGAGGTGGCAAACTAATTTTAATCATTAAAATTATTTTATAAGGGGAGCGTTAAATGAAAAAAATACTGATAACAGGTGCTTGTGGTCAAATTGGAACGGAATTGACCGAAACACTAAGAGGGATTTATGGTGTTGAAAATGTAGTTGCGACGAATAGAAGCGAGTGTAAGGAAACATCACTGAACGAAAATGGCATTTTTGAAATGCTTGACGTAACCGACTATGATAGATTGCTTGAACTTGTGAAAAAGTACGAAATTGATTCGATCATCAACCTTGCTGCAGTGCTTTCAGCAGTGGGTGAAGCAAATCCGCAAGCGCTTTGGAATGTTAACATGAATGGACTTTACAACTGCCTTGAAGTGGCTAGAGAAATGGGTTGCATGGTGTTCACACCAAGTTCGATTGCTGCGTTTGGGCCGTCAACACCTGCAGATTTCACGCCACAGGAAACGATTCAAAGACCGACGACGATTTATGGTGTTTCAAAAGTTGCTGGTGAGTTATTGTGTGATTACTACTTTAAGAGATATGGTGTAGATACAAGAGGTGTAAGATTCCCTGGACTTATTTCTTATAAAGCATTACCGGGCGGCGGCACGACGGATTATGCTGTTCACATTTATTACGATGCACTTAAGCACGGCAAGTTTACTTGTAACCTTGCAGCAGACACGTATATGGACATGATGTATATGCCAGATGCGATCGAGTCGATCATTCAAATTTGTGAAGCGGATTCTGCGACTTTACAACATAGAAATGCATTTAACATCACAGCGATGAGCTTCTGTCCGGAAGACATAAAAAAATCGATTCAAAAATTCATTCCTGAGTTCGAGATGGATTATGCAGTGGACCCAATAAAACAGGATATCGCAAATTCATGGCCAAATTCTCTTGACGATTCTTGTGCAAGAGCAGAGTGGGGATGGAATCCGAAGTATGATCTTGATAAAATGACAGCTGACATGCTTGAAAAATTGAAAATTAAGTTGGGCTTATAATTTTGGGGTCATCATGGTCTTAAAATAGACGCTTTCGTTTTATAATTGAAGCAATTATATAAATATGGAGGTTGACATGCATCAAATCATTCAGTGTGTACCTAATTTCAGCGAAGGAAGAGATCTTGCAAAAATTGACCAAATTATAGCGCCATTTAGAGGTAAACAAGGTGTAAAACTTTTAGATTACAGTAATGACGAAGATCATAATAGAGTCGTAGTAACAGTTGTCGGTGAAAAAGAGGCTCTAAAGGCTGCAGTCATTGAGGCTGTAGGGATCGCATCTAAACTTATCGATATGACGAAACACGAAGGCCAACATCCAAGAATGGGCGCGACAGACGTTATCCCGTTTATTCCTATTAAGAATGCATCGATGGACGAGTGTATCGCTTTATCGAAAGAAGTTGCCGAAGCTGTATATGCGCAGCATGGCGTTCCTAGTTTCCTATACGAAAAATCGGCATCTTCACCAGACAGAGAGAACCTTGCGAATATTCGCAAAGGACAGTTTGAAGGGATGTCGGAAAAGGTAAAATCGATAGAATGGCAACCTGATTTTGGAGATGATATTCATCCAACGGCAGGTATCACTGCAATAGGTGCAAGAATGCCACTTGTCGCTTTTAATGTGAATTTAAATACAAATGACCTAGAAGTTGCGAATAAAATCGCTAAAAATGTTAGACATTTAAGTGGTGGACTGAGGTTCTGTAAAGCAATCGGCATTGCCCTTGAAGAAAGAGGCATCGTTCAAATTTCCATGAATATGACGGACTTCACAAAGACGCCGCTTTACAGAGCGTTTGAACTTGTAAGAATAGAAGCGCAAAGATATGGTGTTTCTATCGTAGGCAGTGAGATTATTGGTTTGGTGCCAATGGATGCGCTTATTGGAACTGCAGAATACTATTTGGGCATTGAAAATTTCTCATATGATCAGGTATTAGAAAAAAGAATAATGGAGTAATTTCATGAAAAAAGGTAGCATGATCATCTATAATGCGTCAGAAGTTGTCACATGCAGCGGCTTTAAAGGTAAAGCTGGTGCTCAGATGCAAGATTTGAAAATTGTCAATCATGCATCAGTTGTTGTCGAAGATGGTGTCATAACAAAAATAACGACAGAGAACCTCGATTTGCAAGAATATGCATCGAAAGGTTTTGTTATTGTGGATGCAACCAACAAATGCGTTTTGCCTGGTTTTGTCGATTCTCATACCCACTTGGTGTTTGGCGGGTACAGAGAAGAAGAGTATAACTGGCGATTAAGTGGTGTCGCTTATATGGATATCATGGCAAAAGGCGGTGGAATCATCAACTCCGTTAAAGGAACCATGGCTGCAACAAAAGAAGAATTGATTCATGTTGGCATTAAGAGATTGAATTCCATGACTGGATTTGGCGTGACGACTGTTGAAGGCAAAAGTGGTTATGGGCTTGACCTCGATACGGAGATCAAGCAGCTCGAAGTCATGAAAGAACTGAATAAACTGCATTCACTTGACATCATAACGACTTTTTTAGGACCGCATGCTAGACCGGCTGCTTATAAAGATAACCCGGATGCATTTATCGATTTCATGATCGAAGAGGTTTTGCCTATCGTGGATGAACGTGGCCTCGCCGAGTTTGCCGACATCTTTTGTGAAGCGAATATATTCTCGATCGACCAGTCGAGGAAATTTCTTTTGGCTGCTAAAAAAAGAGGCTTTAAGATTAAGATCCATGCAGATGAAATCGTGCAATTAGGTGGTGCTGAACTCGCGGCGGAGGTTGGAGCCGTTTCAGCGGATCATTTGCTTCAAGCGTCTGATGAAGGCATTATGGCGATGAAAGAAGCGGGTGTTGTAGCCACGCTTTTGCCGTGCACGGCCTTTTCGCTTAAAGAAAATTATGCTAGAGCAAGAAAAATGATAGACAGTGGACTTGTCGTTGCACTTTCAACAGACTTTAACCCAGGTAGCTGTTTCTGTGAGTCTATCCCATTGTTGATTGCATTAGCAACAAATCAGATGGGGATGACGATCGAGGAAACAATCACCGCACTTACGATAAATGGTGCAGCTGCACTGGATCGCGCGGATCAAATCGGTAGCATCGATATTGGTAAAAAGGCGGATTTAGTTGTACACGAATTTCCATCGTATAAATTTTTGCCTTATCATATAGGTGTGAGCACTGTGGAAAAAGTGATTAAGAATGGCGTTATGATCTTAAACAAGGAAAATAATCTTCCTTATTAAAAACGGAGGGCTTTATGTTAAAGGATTTAGGATTACAAGCATTTATCAATCAACTTGAGTCAAGTGAACCTGTTCCAGGGGGCGGAAGTGTCGCAGCACTATCCTCTGCATTAGCTTCAGCGTTAGCAGCTATGGTTGCCAACTTAACAGTGGGCAAGAAAAACTATGAAGACGTTTCAGATAAAATGGTCGTGCTTGCATCGAGAATGAGCGCGCACAAACAAGTTTTTGTCGATATGATCGATAAAGACGCGAATTCATTCGACAGTGTCATGAAAGCGTATAAACTTCCTAAAGATACGGAAGAAGAAAAAGCGCAGAGAACGCTGTCGATACAAGAAGGCATGAAATATGCCGCTTCAGTTCCTCTTGAAGTTGCAGAGAAGACGGCTCAACTTTTCGACGACATCGCTGAGTTGGTTGAGCTAGGCAATAAGAATGCTCAAACTGATGCTTTAGTCGCAGCCATGATGGCGAGAACGGCAATCTTATCTGCCCTTTATAATGTTAAGATCAATTTAGGTTCAATCAAAGATGAAGCGTACGTCGAGGACATGAAAAAGCGTGTTGCTCAACTTGAATCGCTTGCCATATCAAGAGAAAAAGAAATATTAGCGTTATCTGATCTCTAACTGCAAACTGCCTTCGGGCAGTTTTTCATTTGTAATGCATGATGATTTCAAGTATAATGAAATTATTAAAAATTAGGAGATGAGAGGATGTATAAAATAGTTGCGGACAGTAGTACAGATGTTGACAAAGCTTTTCTTGAAAGGTTTCCTGTAACATTGGTGCCGTTTAAGCTTTACCTTGATGGCAAAGAGTATGTGGATGACAGCAACCTAGATGTAGAACAGTTTGTCTCTGATATGAAGCTTATTGTAAACACACCAAAATCGGCTTGTCCATCACCAAATGATTTTTTGGAACACTTTGAAGGTGAAGAAGATGAAATTTATGTGGTGACGATTTCATCTAAGTTAAGTGGTACGTATAATAGCGCGGCACTTGCTAAAAACATTTACGAGACAGATCATCCTGGAGAAAAGTTCATACACATATTCGACTCGTTGGGGGCTGCGGCGGGCGAGACTTTGGTCGCTAGGAAGATTCATGAGTTTAAGGGTCTTGGTCTTTCAAAGGAAGCACTAGTCGAGCGTGTTACTGATTTTATTGCGAACATGCGCGTTCTGTTCATCTCGGAGTCTTTGAACAACCTCATTAAAAACGGTAGGATTTCAAAGTTTAAGGGTCTTATCGCGACCACGCTTAATATTTTACCGATTATGGGAGCAGACGGCAAAGGTGAAATCCAACTCGTCGAAAAAGTAAGAAATTCCAACAAGGCTTATACCAGATTGATTGAAATCATCGTAGATGAGCTTAAAGTGAATGGCAGAGACATCGTATCCATAACGCATGTAGGCAATTCGGAAAGAGCAAATCAAATTGAGGACGGCGTAAAAGTGGTAGAGTCTGTAAAAGAAGTGATTAATGTTAAATGTGCGGGTCTTTCTTCCATGTATGCGGACAGAAAAGGCGTGATCGTTGCGTTTTAGAAAAAGTTTAAGTGGTGTCCACTGTGTAAAACAGGTGGACACTCTTTTTGTCTTTAATGCAATAAAAATGCATAAAAAATTGAATTTATGAAATAAATTTAAAAGAAATTTGTAAAAGATTACTGGGACAAATATTGTTATTGAACCTTATAAATGATATGATAAACATGATTTAAAAAATAATTTTGAGGTGATTTGAATGCATAAGAAATTGTTTATTCCGGGTCCAGTGGACGTAAGAGAAGATGTTCTTCAAAAAATGGC
>DMYC01000299.1 GCA_003482695.1 Clostridiales bacterium UBA8960 | reverse complement strand
AATGAGTTTTATGCAAAGGATAAGCTATGAATACAATTAATGACGTTCAAGCCACAACAAAAGATTCAATCATTGATAAGCTGCTCTAATTGTCTACAAACATAGTCCAAATCACTATGACTAATATTAAGTGCAGGATAAAATCTAATCAGATTTGCAGCTTCAGAACAACCAACAAAGCAGCCTTTTTCCAGTAGTTGATTAAAAACAGTTTTTGCGCGAACCGGTTCTTTTAGTTTTATGGCGACCATTAACCCTCTAGCTCGGATCTCTTCGATTTTTTGAGTCTTACTTTGAACCTCGACTAACTTTGATTTAAAGTATTCACCCGATAAGTGACTTTTTCCGACTACATTTTCAGAGATCATTATTGCAACGACTTTTCGGGCTACCAAACAGCCAATAGGATCATCTGTATGGGATTGAACATAATGAAAATCTGTTTCTTCGATTTGATCTGCCAATTCTCTGCGTATCAAGACGCCGCTAATAGGATAGCCGTTTCCTAATCCTTTTCCCATCGCGATTAAATCAGGTGCATGTTCGCCTTGCATTACGGCATCATAATGTTGAAAACCAAACCATTTTCCCGTTCGACCAAACCCAGTAGTCACTTCATTTGCAATCACTAGACCATTAGCGTTTCTGATGCTACGCGTTAAATATGAGATAAGTTGGTTGGGCGGACAAAGGACTTGACCACCTGAATTTCCAGGTTCAAACACAAATGCCGAAAACTCATGAAAGTCAATCGCATTCACTTTTGAACAGGTTTCACAGTTTTGAGTACAGTTTAGACAGTCATTGATATCTAAATCCAACCAAGTTTCTCGGTTTCTAGGCATTCTTAATTCAGGTGAGGTGCTTAAGTAGGAAAAAGAGAAACACAATTTTTTGACTCTACCAGTAAGTCTTTCCGCGAGCATAATTGCCAGAGAGACAGCATCACTTCCAGAAGACAAGAATGTTCCATCATAATCACAGCCTAATTCAGCAGCACGAACGATTTCTTCAACTAAAGCACTCGGATGGTCCGTCTCGAAATAGTGATGCGTGTGGAATAAGTTCACTCCGTGATCGTGAATGACTTTCATAAGTTCACTACGTCCGTGACCAAGAACATTTGCCCAACACCCCGCTTCAAAATCGATAAGGGTACCATGAGTTTCAGTATTTAATCGGGTTCCACTGGCGGTCAAAAGTTTTATTGGTTCGCCAGGCATTTTAAATAATCGCATAATCGTCTCCTTTTATTGTTTAAGTTTCTATGTAATAAGTATATGATGGGATTAGCAGTGATTCAATTGAACTGTAATGAATCTGTACTAGTACATATCCTATGGGAGGTGATTATGAGTAAAGTGGACAGCGTAAAGGCTTACATAGTTGATCAAATAGATCAAAAAAATATATTAAGGGGTCAGAGACTCCCTAGTTGTAGAGAAATTTCAAAGATTTTGGCAGTCAATAAAATAACGGTTAACAAAGCTTTTCAAATGCTTGAGTCGGAGCACGTGGTTTATGTGATTCCACGTGGGGGTTATTATCTTGTTGATCGTCCAAATGAAGAAACGATTTCTCGAAAAGTGACCGATTTTAGAGGCGTGACTCCAGAAAAACGATTGATTCCGTTTCAGGCATTTTCTCATGCCATGAATAAAGCCATTGAACTTTATAAAGAACGACTATTTTGTTACGAGGATGCTAAAGGTCTTTTGGCGCTAAGAAAAACGTTAGCCGACTTCTTTATGAAAGATGGCATATATACCGACGCCGAGAACATAATGGTTACACACGGCGCTCAGCAGGCAATTCATCTTATTTTCAATCATCTTTCTATGCAAAACGGGGCAAAGATACTCGTGGAAGTGCCAACTTATTCATTGCCTTTACGAATTGCTGAAAAACTGAATATCGAAGTCGTTGGCATTGAGAGAAAATGTACAGGGATCGATATGATGGAACTCGAACGCGTTTTTCGTGATGAACAGATCACGGCATTTTATATGATCCCCAGACATCATAATCCAACCGGCTTTACACTAACTGAAAAAGATAAAAAAACAATATGTCAGCTAGCGAATCAGTATAATGTCTTGATTATCGAAGATGACTATTTGGCGGATTTAGGATCAAAAGCCACTTATCTGCCGTTTCATTATTATGATACAGACAAGAAAAGCGTTTATATCCGCAGCTTTTCAAAGACATTTATGCCTGGGTTGCGCTTGGGTGCAGCGGTCTTACCGAATTATTTGATGACGAAAATCAGTGAATTGAAATATTTGAGTGATTTAAACACTGCTCAATTGCCACAGGCTGCACTTGATATTTTCATAAAGTCAGGAATGTATGCAAGACATGTGGCTAAGATAAGAGCTGTCAATGCATCTAAGTTAAGAAAAGCACATGACGTGTCACAGTCTCAATGTCCAAGTGAGATCAAAATGTTTATACCTTCTCAAGGAATTTTTATATGGTGTGAACTGCCTAAAGACTATGATTTTAATGCGCTGTTGGAGCGCTTAAGTAGTAAAGATATCATCATCAGTGACTCATCTGACTATTATCATGAGTTGTTGAGCCCAGAAACCAGATATGGAATGTCTAATAATATTAGGCTTTGTATTTCAAGTTTATCGGAAGATGAACTGGCAAATGGTTTAGCAACTTTTTTTTCAGTTTTTAGATCAATGACAGCTCAAAGTGAGGCAATCAAATGAAACTCAAAAAAAATAAACGCCTTCGAAGTGTACAGATTTTATTGCTGATTATTTTGTTGTTCGTGAGTTTCTTTCCTTCACTAACGAAGCTGTATAACGATATTGCTTATAAGGCACTTATTCGTGAGGTTAATGAGCATGCACTGTCGGCAAATGTAAAAATTGTTCAAATAAAGCATGAGACAGGTTATAACAGTGAATCGACTTCGGTTTCTGCAGGATCAAGTGGCGTTATATTCATGAACGATGCGGATCAATATTTTGTCCTAACCGCACTACATGCAATCGAGGACGTGAATGCCAGTTCTGAAAACGAATGGGTTATCATAGGATACGATGATCCGGATTATAAAATCGAAAAAGCGAATGGCAACAGGACCTCGGGTGTTTCGGATTACTATAAACAGTTTCCTGAAGCGACTATAGAGTATGTTGATGAA
>DMYC01000369.1 GCA_003482695.1 Clostridiales bacterium UBA8960 | reverse complement strand
AGACACGTTTTCCGAATGTCCTCTCGTGTAGATGTCGTAGTACTCAAGCACTTTTACCAGTGTTTTGATGACGTCAGTCCGCATGGAGCGCTCCATCTCGTGGAGCTTGTCAACCGTCATCAAGAGTTCGCTTTTTAAATCTTCCTGCTTCATCTTGAGTTTTTCTGCCAAAATAAAGCGCTCCATGTGTTGCCTATATATCACTCTCGATAAAAAGAACGCTGTGACCACCAGCAAAATAGGGGTCGCTACTTTTGGAGGATAACGCAAAGCATTTTCTAAATATGGCGTCATTCCAAACAAGTAAATAACATTAGCCATAAAGAATCCCGCAATAACCTGATATTTCGCTAGAAACATGAACGCCATGACGACGATCACGAGTATCATGTCCAACATCAAAATATTGTTTGTATCATGAAAACCATAAAGGTGTGTCCCCCAAAGAAGCAGTGATGCGTATGTAAAGAAAACGATCATTTTTTTAGCTCTATAGGCTGCGTAAATTGATTTCAGCGGATATTTTAAACTCACGATAAAAAGCAACGTGCTTGCTATCAGAAGCATCAAATTGGTTTGTTGTATGCTTAAAACATCTTGAATGGCGAAAGAAACAACCCACATGATCAAAGACAGTGGCATAAGCAGCCTGAGCGTGTAATAGACTCTCTGATAGTTGACTTCCAGAAGCTCACGTTCAAATGTTTCTCGATGTTCAGTTGGCATATTTTTAAAAATTCTCATATTCATGATTAACACCTAATAAAGCAAAGTAGCGACCACTCTAATTTTAACCTATCTAGTTTTGATACCCCGATATTGATGCTGAAAACAAACGCCTTAAATGAAAATGAAAAAAACCAGCAAAGCTGGTTTTTAATTTACAAAATAGTCTATTATAATAATTTGCGAAGATTGAGAGAAACATTCAAAGACAAGGCGCAAGGAAAAGAACGAGAGGGCGCGATCTAAAACGATCGTAACCGAACGGGATTTTCCTTGCAACGCAGTATTTGGAGGTTTATCGCGATTTGAGTTACATCATGCCGTTCATGCCGCCCATGCCGCCCATACCTGCCATAGCGTTGTCATCTTTCGTATCGACAACTGCCGCTTCAGTCGTAAGGAACATCGCTGAAATCGACGCCGCATTTTGTAAAGCGGAACGCGTTACTTTAGTTGGGTCGACGATCCCTGCTTCGATCATGTTGCAATAAATGCCTCTAAGTGCATCGAAACCGATACCCGGTTCAGAATTTTTCACTTTTTCGACGACAACTGACCCTTCCATACCTGCATTGATCGCGATTTGTCTTACTGGCTCTTCAAGCGCTCTTGCGATGATCATGGCACCTGTTTTTTCATCGCCCTCAAGCGTCTCAACAAGTGCATTCACTGTTGCAATCGCACCGATAAGTGCTGCGCCGCCACCAGGAACGATGCCTTCTTCAACAGCTGCTCTCGTCGCATTAAGTGCATCTTCGATTCTAAGTTTCTTTTCTTTCATCTCAACTTCAGTTGCAGCACCAACTTGAATCACGGCAACACCGCCAGCGATTTTAGCTAAGCGCTCTTGAAGCTTTTCTTTATCAAATTCAGACGACGTTTCTTCCATTTGGATCTTAAGTTGACGCACGCGCTCACTAATGAGTGCTTTATCGCCCATACCATCGATGATCGTCGTATTGTCTTTGTTGATTTTAACGGATTTCGCACGTCCAAGCAAATCCATCGTAGCTGTTTTAAGTTCATAGCCGAGCTCTTCAGAAATCATGGCGCCACCTGTTAGGATCGCAATATCTTGAAGCATCGCTTTTCTTCTATCGCCGAAACCAGGCGCTTTAACTGCGATACACTCGAATGTGCCTCTGAGTTTGTTCACGATAAGCGTCGTGAGTGCTTCACCTTCGATATCGTCTGCGATGATGAGCAGTTTGCCACCACTTTGAACGATTTGCTCAAGAATTGGGAGTATCTCTTGAATGTTGTTGATTTTCTTATCTGTAATCAAGATGTAAGGATTTTCAAGAACCGCTTCCATTTTTTCTGCGTCCGTTACCATGTAATGTGAAACGAAACCTCTATCGAATTCCATTCCTTCCACAACTTCAAGTTGTGTACCAAATGTTTTTGACTCTTCCACTGTGATGACGCCATCTTTTCCTACGCGCTCCATCGCCTCAGAAATGAGTTCGCCGATGGTTCTATCAGCCGCCGAAATCGACGCAACGTCAGCGATGTCTTTCTTGTTGACGATTAATACACTTTCGCTCTTAATCACTTCCACAGCTGCGACAACAGCCTTCTCGATGCCCACTTTCAATATCATAGGGTTTGCACCTGCAGCGACATTTTTAATGCCTTCTCTGATAATCGCTTGAGCAAGCAATGTTGCAGTGGTTGTACCATCACCAGCCACATCGTTTGTACGCGTCGCAACTTCTTTAACGAGTTGTGCACCCATATTTTCATACGGATCTTCAAGGTCAATTTCTCTAGCGATGGTCACACCGTCATTCGTGATAAGTGGTGATCCAAACTTCTTATCTAAAATTACATTTCTTCCTTTAGGTCCTAACGTTACTTTCACTGTATTCGCGAGTTTATCTACGCCAGCCTCTAACTTCTTTCTGACGTCTTCACCAAACATAATATCCTTTGCCATTTCTTAATGCCTCCTAATTTTTATTCCATTACCGCTAAGATGTCCGCTACTTCACAAATCGTCACTTCTTCACCGTCAACTTTGATTTCCGTGCCGACGTATTTTTTAAACACGACTTTATCACCGACCATAACATCATCTACCTCTTTACCTACAGCAACGACTTCCGCGATTTGCGGCTTTTCTTTCGCTTGTGATGGTAGCACGATGCCACTTGCCGTTTTTTCCTCTGCCTCGAGTCTTTTGATTATTACGCGTTTTCCTAATGGTCTTAACATTACATTTCCTCCTGTTTACGGCTTATTGTGTCAGCCAAATTTGGCATTTTTAATGCATTTATAGACTTATTTTATAATAATGCCGACAAAAAATCAACACATTTTTAGCACTCAAGTTAAAAGAGTGCTAATAACTACATTTCACCTATGTACTTCATCGACTCTTCAACCGCCAACACATACATATCGCTGATAACTGAGTGATGCATGTCATTTTTTTTCGCGATTTCCACGACCGAATCCCAGTTACCCTGCTCATAATGTTTTAATAGAAGCAGAATATCATGGAACGTATTATGCACGCCCATCAGTGCGCTTTTCAAGTCCCCTCTCAGTGGGAGCGGCTCAATAATATCATAAAGCGGCTTTTCCATAATCGTATCGATCAAAGAGAACAGACCTAGAAAAAAGGCTTCCGTGTCCCTATCGCCAAGTCCTAATGACCCTGCGATTTTTTCAGCGAACATCGCGCGAATCAAAGAAACCTTAACCAGTTCATCCGGTTTGTTCAGACTTAAATCGCGCAACATGATAAGCGTCGTCCATTTTCTGATTTCATTGATCCCGAGCAACGTCAACGCATGATTGATCGATGTAATGACATTGACCGTATAAAAAGCAGGTGAATTGATGAGCCGAAGCAGTTTATATGTAAGCGAAAAGTCTTTGCGTATGATGTCAGCTAGCCGATTAAAATCCGGTTCCTCATTCATGGTTTCTTTCAATACTTCCAAATAACTGTATGTCGATGACTGAACGCTTTTGGCTTTGCACATGACGGGTTTTTCAAAAAAATAACCTTGAAACAGTTGATAGCCCATCCTTAGGGCTTCTTCGTAATCATATTTCGTCTCCACTTTTTCAGCGAGCAATTTCACACCGAGTTTCTTGTACTTATCTGCAATATAGTGCCGCCCTTCACTTTTAAGCACTTGAAAATCAACTTTAATTATATCGATGTACGGCATAATAAGGTCAAACGTATCATCGCCCGAAAAATCGTCAAGCGCGAGAATATACCCTTTGTTTTTCAGTTCTTTACACTTTTCCACCAGTGGCGCATCCACTTCGAGCGTTTCGAGGATTTCCACCGTTAGACTTTCCTTGTCAAACAAAGTTGGAAAATCATCCATCAGTAGTTTTTTCGTGAAATTAATAAAGGCCATTTTGCCATTTGTCAGCCTTCGTATGCCAAAGTTGACAAGTGAATCCACAACGACAGATGTCGTCGCCAAATCGCCATCCATACTCAAATCATAAATGTTTTTATTGCTGCTTCTGTATAAAATTTCATAAGCGACGACCTGCAGTTTAGTGTCAAATATTGGTTGTCTGGCCAAAAACACTTCCATAGCACACCCCATGCGTGATTTATTGTTTACATTAAATCATTTTAATTTATTTTGCCTTATATAGTAAAACAAGACTTGTTGCGTAAGTCCTGGATATTTTAAAAAATGCGCTCTGATAAAAGCTTCACAATCAGACTCCACCTCGTATAGCTCTTTTAAAACACGCTTAACCCAAGTGTCCACGGGGAAAGCTTCTTGTTTACCATAAGCGAAAAGTAAGACGCAATCCGCCACCTTATCGCCCACGCCATAAAACTGCTTTAACCATATTTTAGCCTGCAGGTAATCCGCATCATAAGGGTAATGCAAATCGGCATGGTCATGGAGTATTTTTGCACATGTCTCGAAAACGGATTTCACCCTATAACCAATCGCTTTGACATTCAATGCTTCAAGCGAAGCTTGCCCCAAAGCGTTTACGTCTGGAAAAGCGAATCGCATTTTTCCACCTAGCACACCGATGGGTTTACCAAACTTTTCAGACAAGGCTTCTATCGTCAACTTGATTTTAGGAATATTATTGTTGCTGGAAAGGATGAATGATATCAAGGTTTCAAAAGGTTCCTGATTTAAAAGCCTTATGCCTGAACCATATGCTACGGCTTTTTTTAGATGTGCGTCGACCAAAGAAATCTCATGAAGCCTCGCTGAATAATCCGTATTGAAATCGAAATAACGATGGATGTATGCATCGTCTAGATCTTCTCCATAAATTTCTAGCAAATAGGTCTGTTCGTTTAATGCGAGCACTGTATTTTTAACGACACCTATAAATCTGTCGCCTTCTTCCGCCCATCTGAAACACTGACCGCAAGTCAATGTTTTGCGTATGTCAAACAGTGCTTCATCCAGCTTTATCACGCGTATCAAATCCATTTAATCACCCTTTTTCATTATACACGAAATCATCCAAAAAAGATAAAAGATCAGAGCATTTTTCACTCTGATCTTTGAGATTAAATCATTAAACAACAGCCAATTACATGATGAATTTGATGACAAATACGATCGCTAAAATATACGTTAATAGCGTAACATCACTGAACTTTCTAGTAAGCACTTTCAAGAGGACGTATGATACGATACCAAACACGATACCATCTGAAATCGAGTAAGTCAAAGGCATCATGATCAGTGTTAAAAATGCCGGAATTGCTTCAGTAAAATCATCGAAATTGATTTCTTTAATCGGACTCATCATGAATAGACCAACTAAGATGAGCGCTGGTGCAGTTGCAGCACCCGGAATCATGATAAACAGTGGCGAGAACAGAAGTGCCACTGCGAACAATCCCGCTGTAACAACTGATGTTAACCCCGTTCTACCACCTTCAGCAACACCAGCTGCCGACTCGACATATGTTGTTACTGTAGATGTACCAAGAGCAGCACCTAAAGTTGTCGCAACAGCATCTGCGAGTAACGCTTGCTTCGCTTTTGGCACTTTGCCATCTTTCGTCATCATACCCGCTTTAGTGCTGACACCAACTAAAGTGCCTACTGTATCAAAGATATCGACGAACAAGAAGACGAATACGACTGTGAACATGTCAAATGTGAATATTTCGCTCCAAACAAAATCAAAGAAATAAGGTGCTGCAGGTGCTGACATGATTCTGTCAGGGAATGTCGTGATACCCATCGGATATCCGATAATCGTCGTCGCGATAATCGCGATAAATAGTGCGCCTTTTACTTTAAACGCCAAGAGTGCGCCTGCGATCACAAGACCGATAAGTGCTAGTAAAGCCGTACCGCTCGTAATGTCACCAAGACCGACTAAAGTCACGCTGTCTACGACAATACCTGCGTTTGCAAGACCTATAAACGCAATAAAAAGACCAATACCAACAGAAATCGCTTTTTTGATGTTTTGAGGAATA
>DMYC01000031.1 GCA_003482695.1 Clostridiales bacterium UBA8960 | reverse complement strand
TTAAATAAAATATATACAAATTGCGCTCATTGTATTCAACCATAATTGCCATGCCAATTAAGACAATCACTGCTGTGAACAGAAAATAGTAAAGCGTCTTTCCCCCTGAAAGCACTGCGGCCACTAACAGAAAGGCTATGATTACATGTAATGTCCTTTTAAAGCCCTTTGTCATTTTCTCATCCCCTTAATATTATCTGACGACTTTAGGTACCTCCACTGCGTCTAAAATTTCCTGTAGCAATGTTTTTAAACCCACACCTCTGTACATTGCCTCACCCTTTAAAATCAATCTGTGCCCCACCACAGGCTCGAATAAGTTGCTGATGTCCGATGCGATGACAAAATCCCGACCATCAAGATACGCTTTTGCTTTTGCGCCATTAAATAAATGAACGGAAGCTCTAGGACTAGCACCCAATTTAACCGATGCATGCTCCCTTGTTGCTTTCATCAATTTAACAATATACTGCTTAAGCGCTGGATCGACATAAATATTTTCAAGTGCATGCATGGCCTCTTCAAGTGTTTCCCTTGATATAACGGGATTAATAGGCACATTTGTCTCTTTGAGCGACAATATTTCAACTTCTTCATCCGCTGTCGGATAACCAAGTGATATTCTCATCATAAATCGATCGAGTTGCGCCTCAGGTAAAGGAAACGTGCCTTGTAACTCAATCGGGTTTTCTGTGGCAATGACTAAAAAAGGCTTCTGTAACTTGATTGTCCTTCCGTCAGTGGTAACCTGAGATTCTTCCATTGCTTCGAGCAAACTTGATTGGGTCTTTGGAGACGTTCTGTTTATCTCGTCGGCGAGCAAGACATTTGTAAAAATCGGTCCTTCATGAAAAATGAACTGCTGTTGGTCTTTTGAATACACCGAAACGCCTATTAGATCTGAAGGCATCAAATCTGGTGTGAACTGTATTCTCCGATATGTACAGTCCATCGCTGCTGAAAAAGCTTTTGCAAGAGTGGTCTTCCCAAGTCCCGGTAAATCTTCAATCAATACATGACCACCTGATAGCAACGCTATTAAAATGCTGTCAATGGCATGGTCTTTTCCAACGAGTGTTTTCCGAATTTCATTTTTGAGAGAATTAATCATTTGTCACCTCTTTGTCTGATTTTTCTGATAATTTTAGCGATAAAATAAGAAGACCTTTCGATCTTCTTAAGTTGTTATGTCTATTCCCTGATGTCTAATACTATGATACCCCATTTAGAAGTATAATTGCTTTAAAATTTATTTACATTTAAACGTTTAGAGTGACATAGTATTACAATTTTGTCTTTTTTTACTATTCTTCTACGACGTGTACTTTTATTTGTGCTGAAACCTTAGGAAAGACCTTAATTGTGACGCTCGTTGTGCCCAAGTTTCTTATTGGATGATCAAGTGCTATTTTTTTCTTGTCCACTTCAAGTCCGTAATTTGTTTTAATTAAATCCGCGACGTCCTTATTGGTGATTGAACCAAATAGTCTTCCACCTTCACCTGCTTTTGTCTTTACTGTAATTTCAAATTGGTTGATTTTCTCAGCCAATGCTTTGGCTTCTGCAAGCGCATTTTCCTCTTTTTTCACTTTAGCAGCATTTTGATGCTCCAGTTCTTTAACACTACCATCTGTTGCTTCTTTAGCGAGCCCACGTGGGATAAGGTAATTTCTTGCATGTCCATCACTGGCATTTATAATATCACCCTTTTTACCTGTTCCTTTTATGTCTTTTAACAATATGACTTTCATTTTTTTTAAGCCCCTTCCTCAAAATATTGATCTATACTTTGTATCAGTCTCTCTTTAATCTCTTCAATATCGGCATCTTTGAACTGCGCACCTGCCACTTCGAGATGTCCGCCTCCGCCTAGTGTTTCAAGGATAATCTGAACATTGATGTCACCTAACGACCTCCCTGAAATAAGAACGCTGCCATCCATCTTTTGTGCGATGACAAAAGATGCATTGATCCCTCTTATATCAAGCAGATCATCAGCGGCCTGTGCTGCGATCAGTTGAATGCTTTCGCTTTTGATATTGGACGATGAGATTGCGATAGAGTCTTTATAACGAACCGCTGTTCCCACGATTGATGCTTTCTCGATGAATGTTTCGAGGTCATCTTGAAAAAGTTGACGCACTCGAATCGTATCCGCACCTTGTCTTCTTAGATAAGCTGCCGCATCAAATGTTCTTACACCCGTTTTCATCGTAAAGTTTTTCGTATCTACCGTGATGCCCGCAAGTAATGCATCCGCTTCTTCTTTTTCGATTTTCGGTTTGTTTTCCATATATTGAAGCATTTCTGTCACAAGCTCCGACGTACTCGACGCATAGGGTTCCATATACTTGAGTACCGCTTTATCGATAAACTCAGTACTTCTTCTATGATGATCTACAAGAACGATGCGATCGGACTGCTCAATAATTTCTGGACATTCAGTCAAACTTGGTTTATGTGTATCCACGACGACAACCAACGTGTTTTCATCGACGAGTTCCATAGCTTGTGCTGAACTTATGAATTTGTAAATATCCTTTTCCTTTATGGTTTCATAAACATTTTGAATCCCTTCATTCACTTCATTCAGCACGATAAAGGCCTCTTTGCCTCTATTGAGAACGCATCTGAAAATACCGATAGCAGAACCAAATGAATCCATATCAGGGGAACGATGTCCCATGACGACAACTTTTGAACTTTCGTCGATTAATGCTCTGAAACCATGCGCGATAACTCTTGCCTTAACTCGATTTCTTTTTTCAACCGCTTTTGTTTTGCCGCCATAAAACTCGAATGTATTTTTCTTCCTAATGACGACTTGATCTCCGCCACGCCCAAGTGCAAGTTCAAGGCATGCGTATGCATCTTCTTCAAGAAGCGCTGGCGTGCTGCCATTCACACCGATACCAATACTTAACGTAACCGGAATCCTATTGCCAACATCGATTTCTCTAATATCATCTAATATGGAAAAACGCTTCGCCTCTAAATTATCCAGGTATTTTGCTTCAAAGATGACGATGTATTTATCCTTTTGATATCGTTTAATCATGCCATTCATACGCGTTGCCCAGACATTGACCCGTTTCTCGATCTCAGAAGTAACAAAAGGAATTTTCTCTTCCTTTGTTTCATTCATGACGTCTTCAAAATTATCCACATTAATCATAGCGATGACAGGCTTCTCTTCTTCAAATCTCATTTTAAGATTCGAAAACATGGTCATTTCAAACCAATAGAGCATGATGATCGCGTTTTGTGGATTATCATCTTCAAGCTTGACTGTATTGCTGACGACGTTAAACGTTTTATCCCCGACTTTAACGTCGTTCAATGGGTCACCCTGTTTAATCTGTTCCAACAACAAAGATGGCATTATATGTGTGATGCTTTTTCCAATTATATTTTTTTCTGAGATGATGTCAGTAAATTTTGAATTATACCAGTTCACTTTTCCATCCGAATCAATGACCACAAGTGGTACCGGCAAATTAAATACGGCATATTTTGCTGCATTATCAATATTTCTAGATAATGAATCTATATATCTACGCCATTTTCTTGAATTTTTTCGATTCGATACGCTATCGAAAAATATAAGTCCCAGCAATAAAAAGAAACCTAAAATGCCCAGCAATGGGTTATAATAAGCAATTAAAATGATTAGTACTGCAACGACAATTAAGTGTAAATTCAGCGTTTCCTTGAATGGATTACTCATTCTATTATTTCCCATAAGCCAACCTCTCGTCTATTTAGGTTCCCGGTTTCCTAATTTTCTTAAATCCATCATAACATCGAAAAATCCTAAGAAAGCAATGTAATTTAAAAGACCGATAATCGCTAATAGCACGATCACAACAATGCCAGAAGCCTT
>DMYC01000088.1 GCA_003482695.1 Clostridiales bacterium UBA8960 | reverse complement strand
CTTCAGCTGGCAGATGGGAAGTATTAAAGCAACTCTTCTGTCGGTTTTACCTGCTATTGTAGCCTCTATATGGATGATGGGAATCGTCGGTTGGGTCGGTTCAGGCGTTTCTATCACGACGGTTCTTGCCCCTATATTCACCTTGATCATCGGTAGTGCGGACGGGCTTCACTTTATATCGCACTTTCAAGAATCGTACACTCAAAATCAGGATAAGCGTCGCGCTGTGGTCGATACACTTAAAATGGTTGGGATGCCTATGATCGTAACGACACTTACGACGATGGTGGGGTTTTTATCCCTCTTGACGGTCAGGGAAGAAGTGGTGAGCACACTGGTCATCATAGCAAGCTCTGGCGTTCTACTCGCAGGTGTGGCGACATGGTGGGTGCTGCCTATTTTATTGACATCAAAGATTACATTAAAACCCGTTAAGACGAAACATATGAAAACCGTTACATTTTTAAGGCATTTATGGGGGAAACCAATCTTAGTCTTGGTTGTTGCGCTCTCTATTTTAACCGTAATGGTGCTACCAAATCTCAGAACGGATTTTAATCAACTGATGTTTTATAAAGAAAATACAGAGCTCTATCAGAGTTTTGAAGCAATTGAGAAGGCCACAGGTGGCGGCGTCCCTTTGATGATTGCATTTGAATGGGAAGAAGGTGAAAACCCGATGGCGATTTCAGAGGTGATTGAAGGTGCACTAGACGAAAGCCCATATATATCACGGGTTGTTGGCCTCCATAAAATAAGCAATCGTTTTAGTGGTTCAGAATTTGAAAAGCAGTTTGTAGATTCGAGCAGGCGCGTGGGTCGTGTGATCGCATTTCCGAGTCAATTCACAGATGAGAGCCTAGCTGCGATCGAGTCCACCATCGATGGTTTACCGCTGAAACGGGCCGCTCAAGTGACAAGTGTCCAGTTCATCATGCGCGATTTGAACCAACAGATGGTAAGCGCACAACTGTCCACGCAATTTTACGCGATTGGTCTTATTTTCCTAATGATTCTAGCAGCCCTTAGAAGGCTTCTGCCATCTATCGTGGCACTTTTGCCGATCATTTTGACGATGTTTTTTTTATATGGCTATTTGGCAATTTTAAAAATCCCACTAAATTTGTTTACGATTCTAATGTTTTCCATCTCAATCGGGATTGGGATTGACTACGCCATTCACTTTGTGTCGGTTTGGGCTATATACACGAAAAAAGGATTGCACTCTGAAGAGGCAATCCATCTCGCGTTTCAATATACGTCCAGGCCAATACTCGCTAATGCGATTGGTCTTGCATTAGGCATGAGTGCACTTATGCTTTCTCCACTAAAAATTCATACATTCTTGTCATTGGTGATGTGGTTTACCATGAGTGCAAGTGTGGTCTTAACCTTGACCGTGCTCCCGACCATACTTAAACGGCTCTCAAAGTAATGGACGCGTCATCTGTAGCTAGCCTCATTTAATCGGTGAAGGGCCATGACGTAGATCGCTTTATTCAAATCCACGTCGCTGAAGCCGTATTTCTTTCGGACAAGAGTCAAAAATTTCTGGGATAGTCGAAAGGCAAACTCGTAAAATATCACATAAGATCTGGCGACGTCATATATTGGATGGCCATTTTTTGCATTGACCCAATCGATGAAAAATTATAATTTCTTATAAATGTTACTTGTCACTGACGCTTTATCATCGGCATATGGTTTTTCCTTGCGACCTATTGCATTTTTTATAAACATAATTTATAATAGTTTATGTAATACGCAAACATTATATATAATACGTTTGTTTAAATCAGCAAAGGAGCACTTATGAGCACACTGACGAACTTCATGGATGATCAAGGCCGCATCACAAAGTGGCCCAAGAAACAAGCGCTCAAAATCGAAGTCATCAAATACATCGCTGAAAAATTCGAAGCAGGCCGTTACTACACTGAAAAGGAAGTCAACGAAATCATCAGCTCATGGCATACCTACGGCGACTACTTCATGCTTAGGCGCGGGATGGTGGATTGTCGATTGATGGCGCGCACAAAAGATGGGGCACAGTACTGGAAAATCGATGAACCTTCTTGAGCAAAAAAGATGAGCCGGAATGTGTTAAAACATCCCGGCTCATTATATTATGTTCCACATGTCGTCTTATATTCTTTCGGCCACACGTCTTTTGGTGCCCCTGCGGAAATCTGCTCGTCTGTGTATAGATATGGCTGCTTAAGCCATTCGAGTAGCGTCATGTACGGCTGATTGTTTCCGCGAAAAACCCATTCGTTAAGTGCGTGCTCCACATTGTGATTACGCGGAATGATCACTGGATTATGCCGCATCATGCACGTACGTCTCTCGTCGAGTCCCGCCTTCTGCTCAGAGAACCTCAATGCCCAAGCTTCATGCCAAGAACGAAACGCCTCAGACATATCAGACCGTCCACCATCAAACAGGCCTTGTGTAAGCTTCACAAACGTATCTGAATAATCTAGCGCATCATCCGCCATGCAGGCGAGAAGCGTGCCGACCAGCACCGAATCGCCTTCGTGTTCATCAAGGAGTCCGAGTTTTCTGCGCATAATTCCGAGCCATTCGGCCTCATATATACGGTCATAATGCTCAAGTACCTGATTCGCCTTTTGAACGCCATCATCCCCCATAAATGTGAGCAGCGTTTCGGCAAACCGCGCCAAATTCCACTTCCCGATGAGCGGCTGATTACCAAAACGGTATCTGCCCGCCGTATCGATCGAGCTAAACACCACATCTGGATGGTAACGGTCCATAAAAGCACACGGCCCATAATCAATCGTCTCTCCAGCAAGCGACACATTGTCCGTGTTCATCACGCCATGAACAAACCCAACGGCTTGCCACTGGGCGATCAGCCTTGCTTGACGCTCTGCAAATGCACGTAAAAGACACATCGGTTCATCGGCTTCGCCAATACATCCCGGATAATGACGTTCAAGCGTATACCTAAGCAGCGATTCGATCACATGATAAGGCTGTGATGCGGCAAACTGGAAAGTCCCCACACGAATATGGCTTGCGGCAACACGTGTGAGTATCGCCCCTTCGAGTGCATACTCCCTGTAGACTTTCTCGCCAGTACTCACTACAGCAAGACTTCTAGTCGTCGGAATCCCAAGATGCCCCATCGCCTCACTGATCAGATACTCTCTGAGCATTGGGCCCAGTCCTGCCCGACCATCGCCACGCCTCGAATACGGCGTCTTACCTGAGCCCTTTAGCTGGATGTCAAACCGCTCACCGCTTGGCGAAAGATGCTCTCCGATCGTGAGCGCACGCCCATCGCCGAGCTGGGTAAAATATCCGAATTGATGCCCAGAATACCCTTGGGCATACGACTGAGCGCCTTCTACACCCTTGTTTCCAGACAAAATAGCCGCACCCACGGGTGTGCTAAGCGATTCGGGATCCAGACCGATTTCGCGAGCCAAATCCACATTGAATAATATAATACTCGGATCCTTTACAGGCACCGCCTTCTGGATCGTATAAAATACCTCAGGCAAATCCAAGTAGCTGTTTTGAAAATTAAAACCCATTAGACTGGGTGAAATGTTACTCATATTGATATCCTCATTTCTTGAATTCTATTATATTAAATTGAATTGATAACAATATGATACCCATTTCAAACCCTATTTCACAAATTCAATTACCTTCTTAACCTTTTGTGCTGCATCATCACTTAAACATAGCTTCGAAAAACTCTCCCCTAAGTTGCTTTCTAAGATACATCCACCTTTGATCTGCTCCATAAGTTGCATGACCTATACTTTCGCATCCAAAAGCGCACCGAGTAGCTCAGCGCCAGCATTTTCATACTTTTGCTTCGACGCAGTCGTCGTGCGCGTAACGCCTCCTGATGAATACGCTTTACCGCACTCCGGACAAATGCTCATGAAAATTTGAACGCTTTGAGCGATTACTTCGCGATCTTCAGCCTCCGCATCCGAACGTTCGTTTACCACATGCTCCTGCTCGTGGGCACTGACAAGAGCAAATGAGGCTTCAGGGCTAATTTGTGTCGGTGTCTTGAAAGAAACTCCAGGATCATCCGAACCATCCACATAAGTTCGAGAGGCACAAGTTGCGCACTCCACAAGCCCCATCTGTTTAAGGGCTTTCTCGCCATACATGTCTTTTAGCATACCTAATCTCTCATTCTCAGGGACGATTTTCTGTCCGATGCTTGCCAATTGGGGATTATTTGGGTTGCCGCTATTTTCAATGCCCTTCATCGCCGTTTTATAATGATTCAACCCGATTATAGGCTTTATAGAGTTTATTGAGTTTATTGAGTTTATACGTTCCATAACATTGCTCCTTGCTAAAACAACTCACATGTTATGTATACCCAATATTTGATTTATCTATCTACAACGTGATTAATGATCAGGGGGTCCGACCCCCTGATCATTAATCACGAATAGTGAGTCAAAAAGACTGACACCACCAACTCATCTACGAAAAATAAATCGCCAACACACCATTCTCAAGCTTGGCAGATACGATATCCTTGCCTAGAAGCTGTGCCGGCAATGCAAAGCAGCGCTTTTCATTTCGTATGGCGATTTGTAGCTCACCGCCATTTTGTCCGATATCGAGTTCTTCCTTTTCTGTGAAAGGCAAATGGATGTCCATCCTCTGCGATTCACCATCTTTCACGATGGTGAAGATCTTTTGCCTAGTAAAAATCGCTTCCGGCCTTGAGTCGCCATAAAAGGAACTGACTGCATCCAAAACGTCTATGCCGTTAAGCTCATGTCTTTGTAGCATCAGCTTAAAAATCGGTATCTCACTGAAACTTTCTTCGATTTCTCTTAGACCATCCGCCTGTAATGCCACCCACTTATTAAAATACCCCGCCAGTGCTTCTTCGGGATAGACTTTGTTGATGATGATCGCATCCACATTGTAATCGTAAAGATGAAGGCAAGTGAAATTGCGCTTCGTCTCTTTGATGACGATTTTCTCAGGTGTCGTCACAAGCCTCAGCGAGAGGACGTCCTTATTCAGCATCAGCTGCTGCAGGCGTTCAAGCTTATCAAACAGCACTTCAAACTCCTCGAACAACGAATCTTTAGGCATAGGAATTTTGGTCACTTTCTGAATGAGCGGCCCAGCCACTTTGACCATTTTTCGTTTCATAGGCAAAACAGTCTCGACCATGTTCCCGAAGACTTCAGGAAACTTGAGCAGCGACAACGTCTCGCCCGTCGGTGCACAGTCGACGATCAGAACATCATAAGCATTCGCTTCATAGATTTCTAGAATTTTAAAGAGCGCGAAAAGCTCTTCAAGTCCTGGAAACACAAGCAGCTCCTCCACCTCAAGGCCATCTTGGGCGCGTGAGGTGATCATGCTTTTCATGAACCCCTGCATTTCACCCCATGCCTGCTCACTTTCATGCACCACATCGATTTCCATGGCGTATAGATTTTCTATGATTTCAGTCGGCGCAAAGCCAAGCTCAGCTTTCAGCGCATCGGCGAGGCTGTGTGCTTGGTCCGTGCTCATGACAAGAACCTTTTTCCCTTCTTTGGCGAGCTTAATGCCCGTCGCGGCTGCGATGCTCGTTTTTCCGACGCCACCTTTTCCGGTATATAATAGTATTCTCATATCGTCTCCTTAGTCGATGTCGACTTTCTTAACTTTTGGTTGATGTTTTGGTGCTGGTTCTGGTTCGTTATCGCTCATGCTATCGCACATCATATCCACTATGAGCGCTTTAAATTCATTGCCGATCACTTCCAGGTGTCTGTAGGTCTTTTCCGGTACAATCGCCTGAACGATTTCCTTTTTCAGCCTTGCAATTTCCATAAGCTTGCCCAGTATCTCCGCTTCACTTTGTTTCATATGAACGCCTCCTTTATTGCGATGTCAATGAAATCAAGAGCATCTGATCCACAAACTTCGCCCCAGTTATATGATAGCTTCTCAAAGCATTTGGCTTAGGAATGTTTCGCTTAAAATTCCCGACCTTGATGATGATGTCACTGGTAGATTCGTGCATGTCCAAGTCTTTTGACTGAATCGTCGGCAAGAAAAGCTTAAGCACATACCCTTCTTGTGTTTTTTCGTACGTTTCTCCCTTTTGTATGTCAATCATCTTAAAAACATCCCATCCTTCGAGTGTCGATTTGACGATTTTGTCGATTCCTTCTATACCATTTAGATCCGTTTCGAACCAAGGGATTTTATATATCGGTACGCCATCGAATATGGCTTCTAACTCCTCGATGTACTGATTCTGGATATCGATCCATTCGCTGAAGAACGGGTTGTCGATATCTTTTGGTAAAATGCGGTTTATGAACAGTCCGTCCACATGGAAGTTGTAAAGATTCATATACATGTAGTTGCGCTTTGTTTCCTCTACGACCATTTTTTCCGCCATGGCAACCAGCCTAATGGATGTCACTGTCCGGTCTTTCAGCAACTCTTGCAGTTTGATTAATTTAAGATAGAGCTTTTCAATATCTGTCATGGCTTCTTTATCTGGAAGCTCCAACTTGAACACGGCTTTTGAAATCGGAGATAAGACGCGTAGTGCAATCTTGCCAAGCGGGAAAAACTTCTCCATATACCAGGACATGAGCTCAGGAAACTTGAGTAATGTCAAGGTTTCGCCTGTAGGTGCACAATCGACGATGATGTGCTCATATTCACCGCTTTCGTATACATCGAGTATCTTAAGCAGCGAGAACAGTTCATCCATACCGGGAAACATGTCGAATGTCTCAAGTGTATCGATGGGCATACCAGAACTTTTCAATAGGTTTGCGAAAGCCGTCTTCATATCTTTGTATTCGTTTTCCATGGTGAGATTTGGATCTATTTCGAGTGCGTCCAAATTCTCACCTATTTTAAATATCGCCTTCTTGAATGTCATACCGAATAGATCTCCAAGATTATGGGCCATATCGGTGCTGACGATGAGTGTTTTTGCGCCACTGTTTGCCGAGAGGACTGCATGCGCAGCGGCAACACTTGTTTTTCCCACGCCGCCTTTACCGGTAAATACGATTATTCTGCTCATATATGCCTTCTTTCATATGGAATATGGAATATTTTATGTTGAATGTTGTATGTTGAATGTTGCTTTTATCGCTGGTTTTGTTCGCTTTCAGAATTATTCTTTCGCCGAAGTATTTGTTTTTATTTTAGCCACCTTTCGGTGGCCAAATCTTTTTATTCGATTTCTATCTTCCTGATTTTTTTCTCTGTCGCAACGCTTAACGGTTTGTTGTTTTGAAGGATCGCCACAACCTTACCAATCACACCCGACAGAAGCGTCAACTCTTCTGCACTAAGCGTAGAAATCACGATTTGACCGTACTGTAGAAACATCCCAAAGATGTCTCCAACCTGTTTGCGTCCAAACTCGGTCAAAACGATCGTTACAACACGCTTATCACTCTCGCTTCTCACGCGCCTAATCATATCTTTTTTCTCCATCCGCCCCACGATACCGGTCGTCGTATTGAGCGGTGCGCCAATATATTCCGCAATCTGTGTCATGTTGACATCCGACTTGCGATACAAAAGCATCAGAACAAACAACTCATTCTTGGTACAATTCATGAGTATGTTTTCCCATATGTCTTCAGATATGATGACTTTTACCTGATCGATTAAATCAAATAATATGTTTTCCAAATTCTCTATCTCTAGCTTCAAATTAGTTCCTCCGTCGAATTAATTTAATT
>DMYC01000342.1 GCA_003482695.1 Clostridiales bacterium UBA8960 | reverse complement strand
TGTCCTGACCGAAGACAAGATGCCGTGTACAACCGGAATTGCCGCGATTTATAGGTACAAAAAATAAAGCACTCAAAACTGACATGCAGGTAGGAGGCCGCCAAGAGAATCAAATTGGGGGCTTTCTGTCCCGTATGACAAAACCGGCGTTCATCATTCGTTAACAAATTATTAAAGATTTTTTTACCAAACTGGCATATGATAATGATGTGCAGATAAATAAAATTCAAATTTTCCAGTTTTCACCATTAAAAAAAGGAGTGATTCACATGACTCAAGAAAGGCATCTACTCAAACGCATCAGAGTCAAAAAAGTAAAAAAGCCAACGCTCGCCGTGATGTCATTAGCCAGCAAAGTCAAAGGACAAGGCGTGGGTTCAGCCTATGAAGAACAGCTCGCACTCGTCAAAGAGAAACTCGGAAGCGATTATGATATTCGAATCAATCCGTTGGGATCAGGCGATGTCACGCATTATCATACCATCAACCTCCGCTTTTTCTTTCACGCCCTAATTCACAGAAGAAGCACCATCAAAGTGGGCTCGGTGCATTTTATCCCAGAAACCCTCGAGGGCAGCATCCATCTACCAAACTGGATGAAGCAAATTTTTTATAAGTATATATTGGTCTTCTATGGGAACATGGACATCCTCGTCACCGTCAACCCAATGTTTATAAACAAACTCGTGGCGCTTGGCTTTGACAGAGCACGCATCCAGTACATCCCGAATTTCGTCTCAAACGAGCAGTTTCACAAGTTGCCAGATGAAGCGCGCACGGCAGCACGTGAGAAAGTGGGCATTGCCACCGACCGATTTACCATACTTGGCGTCGGACAGGTCCAAACAAGAAAAGGCATCCTCGACTTCGTGGACGTGGCCAAACGCCTGCCTGATCACCAGTTCGTCTGGGCTGGCGGCTTTTCATTCGGCAAAATCACAGACGGCTATGAAACCCTAAAAGAAATCGTAGACGCACCACCTGACAACGTCAAGTTCATCGGGATCGTCGACCGCACCGACATGAACGCCATCTATAACATGGCCGACCTCATGTTCTTGCCGTCATATAACGAGCTCTTTCCCATGACCGTCCTCGAATCCATGCAGGTCGGCACACCGATGCTCCTACGCAGCCTTGAGCTTTACGAAGACATCCTCTTCGATTATTACCTTAGCGCTGATGACAATGAAACATTCGCCACACGCATCAGCCACCTAGCAACCGACAAAACGCTGCACAGCCACTGGACGAAGCAGTCGCTGAGCGGTGGCAAACGCTATTCTCGCGAGATGATCGGCAATCAGTGGGAAGCCTTTTATGAAGAGGCCATCGCGACTAAGCGGGCGACGGTTTATCATTGAGAAAAGTAAAATGATCAGAGTCCAATGATCAGGGGGTCCGACCCCCTGATCACAAAAGTCGCATAGCAAAGCAAACTCAAGCTGGTTTATCCTTTCACTAGTCCTCGAGCGCTTCCCTTATCGTGTTAAAACGGTAGGAAGCGACTGCGGAACGTTACAGGATAAACCAGCTTGATTTCACTTTGCTAGAGCAACTTTTATGACCAGGGGGTCGGACCCCTTGATCATTTTCTTACATAATGTTTATCTCACTGCTTTCTTTTTCTTCTTAAAATAAACCACAGCAGCGATACATATAAACAGCCCTGACACCGCAGGTTTTATGATCGAAAGACCTGCTTCGCCTGCGTATGCCGCACTCCATAACACTTTGAGTACCGCTGCCGCAACCATAACGCCTATGAGCGCTTTCAGGCTTCTATGCCACGCCGTATAGATTAGACCTGCGAAGAACAGTGGCACGGCCAATTGTACGATGATCTTGCTAAAATCCCATGACCCTTTCAAATACTCTTGCTCAAAAGCTAAAAATTCAACGACTTTCGGATTGATGGATGCAGGAACAGGAAACCAAAACATGCTTGTGAAAAGACAGAAAATCGAAGCCATAACCCCAGTCCAGCTGCGCTTAAACGCAAAGAACGCAATCGGTAAAATCCAAATCGGGCGAATATACCAGCTGAGTAGGTTGTGATGCCTATCAAAAGCCCAGTTGAAGAACGGTTCGCTTGCAAAAAACAACACCAAGAAAAGCGCCGTCAAACCGGCAAACACCATACCGATCACGAAATCTGTTCGCTTGCTAAGATTAAATAAAGTTTTCATAATGACCTCCCATTGAATGCGACCATCTGGTCGCATTGAGTTTAAATGAAAAGCGACCAAGTGGTCACTTCTGATGATTTAAGTATACGACCTGCCGGTCACATTGTCAATACCATTTTTCAAAATTTCTATTTGATATCTGATAAACTTCAGTATCGCCTCTTTATCCCGCTCATAATCAATCAAGCCATACTCTTCTGTGATATAAGCCATCACTGAATCGTTAAGTGCACTAATGAGCATTGCGAGTGCTCTGGTGTTCACATCTTCTCGAATCGTATGCTTCGCTTTCGCCTGACCGATCAGTTGCTCATAAAATGAATACGCTTTAGCAGAGTTGCCCTTTAAGATCGCATTTTTGACATCCATTTGCCGCTCCTCAGCAAAGCGCTTAGCTAGTTCAGCATACTTAGGCCTTGTGATGGCATACTCGATCCCCGTCATATAAAGCGACTCGATTTGCTCCAGAAAATCCATCTGATCAAGCGACTGCACTAACACCCCAAATGCTGCCAACTTCTCATCTGTAGCGCGTGACATCAAATACACGTATAAATCCATCTTATCTTCGAAATATTGGTAAAAACTACCCTTAGCCACACCCGCCATTTTACAGATTCGGTTCGTGCTGGCTTCCTGGTAGCTGTATTTTGAAAACTCATCCAGCGCAGCCTGGAGTATCTCGTCCTTTCGAACATCGGTCAAATTAAAAAAAGTCGCTTTCGGCATTATTTAGTCCTCCATATGATTGCATTATACGACCGAGTGGTCACATAGTCAAGGACAAAATGATCAGGGGGTCGGACCCCCTGATCATTTCCCTGATCATTTGTTGTTTGATTTCACAATACTATATAAACCGAATAAACATTACATGTTATAATACCGGTATAAGATGCAGCCAACTGCTGACAGCAATAATCAAGGAGCAAACCACATGATTACACTCTATTTCTCAGGCACAGGCAATTCAAAACATATATCGGAACAGTTCTCCAAAATAATGCAAGCGGCGTGCTATTCAATAGAAGAAGCGGTGGATTTTGAAACGCTTATTCATCGTGAGGACACGATCGCCTTTTGCTATCCCGTTTATATTTCGAAAGTGCCAGAAATCATGCGAAATTTTGTGCAAAAGCACAAAGCCCAGCTAAGTGGGAAAAAAATCATCATCCTTTGTACACAACTCTTTTTCTCAGGGGACGGCGCCAGGGTATTTACCGAAATGATCGAAGACATCGACGTGCAAATCATTTATGCTGAGCACTTCAACATGCCAAACAACATCTGCAACTTATGGATTCTACCGCTAAGTAGCAGCGTGAAAGCGTCAAAAGTTATCGAAAAAGCAGAACGCAAACTCATAAAAACATGTGAAAATATAAAAAAGGGCATCGTTATTAAACGCGGATTTAACAACACTTCTAAACTGTTAGGCTGGTACAGCCAACGAATTTACTCTAGCCAAGTCGAAGATAAAGCAAAAAAAGACGTTCGCATCAATCAAGGCTGTATCCACTGCGGCAAGTGCGTTCGCCTATGTCCCACACAAAATCTCAAAATGGTAAATCATAATATCGAGCAAAACGGCGAATGCACACTTTGCTATAGATGTGTCAATGCATGCCCAGCGCAAGCAATCACCGTATTGATACACGCCAAAGTGAAAAAACAGTACACATTTGGCCCTCAAAACATGCAGACAACCTCCCGAGTATAAGACTCCTTGAAAAACTGCAAATGAAACTTGAAGGCCACATGCGTGAAGCAAGGCTGATTAACGGAATGTGGGCGGATGAAAAAGTTTATTCATTGTTAAAGACAGACTTATAAATATGAAAAAAGGATTAAACATTCATTAACTCGCCTTCACTTTCATTTTGTCGCAATTTATCAGGGTATAATCAAGACAAAAGGAGGACACACAGATGAATAAATTGATGTATGTATTTGGCGTTATAATGATTCTGGTTATCGCGATATTAGGCTATACATATTGGTTTAATAAAGACACAAAAACCGAAGTATCAGTCGAGGCGACCGGCGTATCTATACTTGGTGTTACTTTCGGCCTACAAGAAATCGGAATAAACATGAAAGGAACATTCACTAGCGCTAAACTCGATACAGGCGGCATATTCCTAGGCGAAATCACACTAGGTGAGAAGACCCTCTCCATTGGTTCAGAAACCGAGGGATTAAGACTTGTTTTAAAACAAGATATATTTTATGGAATGATGCAAACAGGAGAGGGCGAATCCATCTCATGCATATTCAGCACAGACTTTACGACTGCCTACTTCATAAACAGCACAACAGGCGCATATTTATACTACCCGTATCAAGGCGAACGCTTGATGGAAGTAAAAGGAATCGTTGAAAATGCATTTAAAAAAACCAACATTCTGCTTCCACTTTATTAATTTAATCCACCAAAATTTTCAATACTCATAATTTCTCCATATCACAGTGATATGATCAACTCAACAAATTGCTGCTCTCATGATCAGACATCGACGACCAATACGCAAACTTCCCCCTTATTATAAATTAATGTGTTGTTCCAATACCAACCAGAGCAACACCACACAAAACACCGCAAGGCCCGCATTTACAGTTATTGTAGATGCGGGTTTTTGCATACTTGAATGATCAGGGGGTCGGCCCCCTTGATCAATTCCCTCTGACTCACTCTCCGATCACACTTCCTGATTATAAAGCACCCTAACCACCTGCGTATTCTTCAAAATATAAACAAAAATCCCAACTACAATAATCATCCCATACAAAATCGCCACAGTCGAATAGGGAAACAGCTCACCGAGCCACCCAGCGACCAGCTTGCCAAGCAAAATCGAGCAGCTGACCATTGTTTGAAAGACAGCATTAAGCCTGCCCCGCATGTGATCCTCAATCTTATTATTGATGGACGTCACGCGAATATTCGCAGAGTTCATACCGATGAAACCGAGCACGAACTTAGTCAGTAGCATAATAACAAATGGCATGAAAAAGAATAAAGCATCCAAAAACGCAAACGTAAAATAGACAAAAACCGAAATCGCGAAGCGCAGGTGTGTCGGAATCTTGACATAATAGTGGAGGAAACCACCGAACATATATCCTGCGGATTGGAATGACAAAAGCATCGAATAACCAACGACGGATAAAATAGCGCTTTTTTCAAAAAACGGATAAATCAAAATATGGATGCCATCGGCAAACATCATAATCACAAAGAAAAGGTAAACATTCCAGATTGCTCTTTCATGCTTTAAATAACGAAACCCATCACGAATGTCCTCAAAATGCGACTTCACATCAAAAACAATTTTGTCATTTGTAGTTTCCACAATTTCAATCCGCCGCTCAAAAGTAGATGCGACAATCAATAAAATCCCTTCAAGCATAAACATAAACGCAACGCCAAAATGATGAAAAATAACCGTTGCGACCGGCAGTACGACCACGTTTGTAAGGGGATAAATCAAATTGCCGATCGCATACCCTTTTTGAAACATTCCCTTAGGAATCAGATTTGGAAAGAGGCTATCGTAGGCAAGTCCATAAATAACACCATTGATGTTCATAATGAGTCCCATAAGGACATAAAAATAAAAGTTGAAATAACCCGTTTTCGTAAGCCACGCAAAGAGCAAAAAAACGAAACCGAGCACAAGATCGAGCGTGACGATAATGTTCTTCCTCGAGTATCTATCGACGATGGGGCTGATCAAAACAGGGAGTAGGATGGATGGAATAATCGTGAGCGCACTGTATAACCCAGTGAGCCATGTTGACTGCGTATTATCATAGACGGTGACTGAGAGTGCAAGGCTGAGTCCGACTCCGCCGATCGCGGAGATCACAGTACCTAACATAATGAGTGTAAAGTTTTTTGTCCAGAGTGTTTCTTTCATAAAAATCCCCCGCATTCGTATTTAAATCAAGTCTATCACATGACTTAAAGCACAAAAACGGGGTAGTTTTGGGAAAATTTCACTCTGGTTTACATTTAAATAACACTAAAATCGCTTCATCAGGAAAGTTTTAACGATTCCATGAGCATAAGCGCATCTTTGTACCTGCGATTCGCTTTATACGCCTCTGCGAGGTACTGACCATAAAACAGCTGAAAGCCATAGTGTGAATCTCGCTTTGCCAGGTCAAAGGTCGCTTTTAAATCGTCGAGATAACCTGGTTCCTGGATTGGATCGTCATGATGTTTGTAATGGCCGAGCCATTTGATCGACTGAATCATAGACGCATCAGGCTTACCCTCAGACGTCGCCAAATGTGTTTCGAGCTTATCAAGCCATGAACGCGCTTCGGTGAGCTGCCCAAGCCCAATATAACAAAGCACAAGCTTCTGATAAAGGTAATAGGTGCGCCAAACATCATCTGGGCCGAGACAGTCAATCGCTTGATTAAGATAGAGTCGTGCATTTTCAAAATCACCCATCAGCAAATAAGTTGCGCCAATATTATAATTCACAGAATAACGCACCATCGTCTGACCAGAGCTGCGCGTTAAGTTCAGCTGACGTTTATAAACATGCAGCGCCTTATCGATTTGCTCGAGGTTTGAATAGGCAGTTGCCACGATGCCACTGACCTCGATCGCAACGGTTAGATAACCTGCATCCATGAGTTCGATATAGGCTTCATCCCCGAAAGTGATCGCAGATACATAGTCGCCTTTATAAAAATAAGTCATCGCCAGCTGAGCGATGATCAAACCATCTCGCCTAATATGCATCGCCTGAATAAAAGCGTCAAGCGCAGCATCGAAAGAGACCTCGTTAACAGCTACCAGCCCTTTTAACATATAAGCATGATATCTTTGATTAGAAGTGAAGTGCTTAGCATACACCTCCAAATCAACCAGTTTTTCAGAAACCTCGGCAAAATCCCGCTTATCAATCGCAAAATACAGCTCTAATATTAACCAATCAATCACGAGCGGTGACGCTAAGAACACGCCCTGATTTAGCGAAAGCATTTGATACTGCATAGCCGCTTCCTCTTTCTCGCCTAAAAGCAAAGTCTGTATCGCCTCATAAATCTCTGCCCCACATTTCTCAATTTCACCGATCGTTTCGGGAAAAGGCAGCCCCAATCGATTAAAAAGCAGCGCCAGTATCTCATGACTGGACTTCGCCTGACCATTTTCGATTTTACTTAAGTACGACACCGCACAAATCCCCGCACATAGCGACTCTTGACTCATATTTTGATCCAGCCTGTGTCTTTTTATGATTGTCCCGATCATAGCACCCTCCCTATGTTTGCCCAGCCGTTTTGCATTTGATTTTATGTTATGACAGGTTGTGGGGATTGTCAAATTGAAAAGCATGTAATTCTTAGTCGTTGTTCCAATGCCACAAAGAGCATCATCACACGAAAAATCGCATGGCCTTTGTTTAGTATCGTTGTAGATACGGGGGAATATGTTGAGAAAAACAAAATTGTAAATTATTTACATTTGCGCAAATTGATGATATTCTAAACATACCAAATATTAGGAGGTCAACGTGGATTACTCAAGAAAAATTTTGCCACCAAGCTATGATGTCGTTTTTAAAGCCATTTTTGGAAGAGAAGAGAATAAGCCGCTAATCATTTCTCTCCTCTCTAGTATTTTAAATCTGGATGTTCATGAATTTGAAGATCTAATGATTCTAAATAATGAAATACCAATAACAAGATTTGATGAAAAGGGTACTAGGTTGGATTTGAGATTAAAGTTAAAAAACAAAACTGAAATAGATGTTGAAATTCAGTCGTATAATCATGCGGCATTTTCAGAACGTGTTTTATACTATTGGTCAAAGTTATACAACAGCAGCTTGATAAAAGGGGATGAATATAAGGCTTTAAATAAATGTATCTCAATAATTTTTCTAGACTTCAGACTATATGATACACCTTCAATGCACTCAGTTTTCAGAATCTATGAAACCCAACGCCACACACTTTTCTCCGATCATTTAGAAATCCATATGATTGAACTTCCAAAGATTGAAGCGTATAATAAGGATATAGACAATCCTTTACTCGTTAGATGGATGGAATTTCTGAATGTTAGGAGTGAGCACGATATGGCTGAATTAAAATCGAAAGATAATTTACCAGAAGAAATTTTGGTTGCACTCGAAGAGCTTGATAAACTGAGTCAAGATCCAAATATGCGAGAACAAGCCTTAAACATGGAAATGTGGATTCGTGATCAAATTGTTCTGTTAAACATGGCGAAAAATGCTGAGAGCGAAGGTATAGAAAAAGGAATAGTAAAAGGAATCAAGTTGACAGCAAAGAAAATGAAAGATCGAGGCATGGAAACTGATATTATAGTTGATATAACAGGTCTAGACTTCGAGACAATAGAAAAACTATAAATATGACTTCTCTTAATCTAGTGAAAATTAAAATCAATAAAAAAGGGGTGGATTGAGATGACGGATTTATTGAAAAACACTGAGGGCAAATGTTATGAATCAAGATATGATGAAATTTATGCGAAAATCTATGAAAAATGCTTAGCAGAAGGTTATTCAGACAGTTATGCAGAAGTTTATGCAAAAGAATATGCGGAAGAATATATATTAGGTGGGCGCAATGCCACTCATGAAATTGCAAAGAAATTGAAAGATTTTGGCATTGACATAAAACTTATAATTGCCGCTACCGAACTAGACCAAAAAACAATAGAGTCTTTGTAAACCAAATAACAAAATGAAACCCTAACATGCCAAATCACCAACCGGCATGTTTTTTTCACCCCAAAATGCAAAGCCCACTTGACAAAATCTGCAAAGCAAACTATACTAAAACTGCAAAGCAAACATTGCACCACTACATACCCCGCACCACCCGCACCACCATCCCCACAAAAACCACCACCACCCCGCGGAGGCAAAAAATGAAATCCAAAATCCCAGAACTACGCAAAAAACACAAACTCTCCCAAGAAGAGCTCGCCACAGCAGTAGGCGTCACACGCCAAACTATCACATCCATCGAATGTGAAAAATACACCGCATCACTCGTCCTGGCATACAAAATCGCCAAATACTTCGGCCTCTCCATCGAAGAGGTCTTCGATTTCACAGAACTGGAGGAAATATAACATGGAAAACACCGCACTCACACGCTTTAAATCAAAACTCCAAAAACGCAACATCCTAGCAACCGCTTATAACTTTTTCGTCGTCCTAATCATCCTCATCAACCGATCCCTAGGTAAAGAGCTCGCTCTCCCTGACGAATCAATTCACTTCACCATAGGCTTCTTCGTAGGCATCCAGCTCCTCGTCATCATCGGCATGTTCAAAACCCAGTCCGCCCTCCGCGACGACGCAAAACTAAGAGCGCTCTACATCAAAGAACACGACGAACGCACCCTCAGCATAGAAGAAAAAATCGGCGGCCCCGGCATCAACCTCATCATCGCAGCCCTCGGCCTCGCCACCATCATCGCCATCTACCTAAACCAAACGGTGTTTTTCACCCTCCTTAGCACCCTCATATTCACCGTCATCGTCAAAGCCGCCCTAAAACTCTACTACCGTAAAACGCTGTAACTCCTCAGCCTTTCCCCTTGAGCTTCGTCAATACAAACCAGACCACCACCACACACAAACACGCCCCAGGATCTATGTCGCAGTATAGGTTCTGGGGTTTTTTATGTGGAGCAGATCAAACTGAGTTTCTGTAAAAGCATGCACTCCGTGTTCAAGATATATGAATCGTCTCGTCACTCGCTATTCTCTGAACATTTGGAGATTCACATGATTGAACTTCCAAAGATTGAAGCGTATAATAAGGATATAGACAATCCTTTGCTCGTTAGATGGATGGAATTTCTGAATGTAAGGAGTGAACGCGATATGGAAGATTTAAAAATCAAATATGACCTTCCAGATGAAATTTTGATAGCGCTCGAGGAGCTCGACAAGTTAAGTCAAGATCCAAACATGCGTATGGAAGCCTTAAACAAAGAAATGTGGATTCGGGATCAAATTGACATGATAAATATGGTTAAAGAAGCAAAAAACATAATGACCGAAGCAAATAAAATAAAAACCGAGGCAGAGAGCAAGATGATCGAAGCAGAGAACAAGATGATCGAAGCAGAGAACAAGTTAATCAAAACTGCTAAGAATCTAAAGGAACTTGGCTTCGACATTGAACTCATTAAATACACAACGGGACTAGATATAGAAACCATTAAAAATCTATGAATGAAAATCAATACAGCATTCTCCAATAACCACCAAATATGCTCATCAAAACCGAGCATGTTTTTTATTGCAGAAAATCAAATCAGAACACCCCAGTGCATTGAAACGATCAGGGGGTCGGACCCCCTGATCAATTATCACACTTTGTGCCAATTTATAAGCACATGTTTAGAAATTGATCACGGGGTCCGACCCCTAGCATTGACAAAAAAATCATTAAGATATATTATAAAACAAACGATACATAACAAGTGTTATATATAAAACAATCAGGAGGTTCACATGCCACCCAAAACTCTATTCAACAGAGATTCCATAATAGAAGCCGCATTCGAAATTGCAAAAGAAAGCGGCCTTACCAGCATTACGACGCGAAAAGTGGCAAAGCGATTAGGTAGCTCTGTTGCACCGATATACGTCAACTTCGAAACACTTAATGACTTGATTGAGGCAGTCGTCGCGAAAGTAATGACTGTTTCTAAAGAAATCGTGGAAAGGCAAACCGCACCCCGTGCGTTTGATAGAATTGGCACCGCAAGCTTAGAGTTTTTAAGAACCTATCCCATCTTGTTCAGGGAACTCACGATGCAGCCAAACCCATACATGGCTTCTTATGAGACGCTAGAAAATGTACTCCTTAAGGCCATGGCTGAGGATGAACGGATGTCGGACTTGCACCGAGACGACCATAAAAAGCTTCTCTTCAAGATGCGGGCTTTCCAGATCGGACTATCGGTCATGATTTCCACCGATCAGATGCCTACATGGCTTGATGAAGAAGAAACGATGAAAATGTTGCTCGAAACTGGAGATGAGCTGCTCACGGGTACCCGAATTAAAAAGGTTGGAGGTAAGGCATGAATCGATTGAATTATGAAAAACTGGATGAAATCGTGAACCAAGCAATAAAGAAAAAGTATGTTCATGGCGCTGTCTTCAGTATGGCCTCGGGTGATGGCAAGCAAAGCTGGATTGGTGCGTCGGGTAACATGAAAGTGGACAGTCCATATTATATTGCCAGCATCAACAAGCTATTTGTTTCAGCGATCACCCTGCGCCTAATTTCTGAAAAACGGCTATCCTTTGAGGATTCAATCGCGGGTTTTATACCGGAGAGCATGCTGCAAGGGATGCATATCCTGGGGGATAGAGACCATTCAAAGGAAATCACCATTTTACACCTGCTTTCCAATACATCAGGCTTACCCTGCTACCTGGCAGACAAGCCTGAGAACGGCATCCCGGCCATTAAAGCGCTGGAAGCCGGAATCGACCAACCTTGGCCGACGGAAATGGTCATTGAACGCATAAAAACGATGAAGCCACATTTTAAACCGGGTGAACCCAATCGGGCAAAATATATAGATACAGGCCATCAATTGTTGAATCTGGTCATTGAGCATGTGCTGGGCCAACCCGTTAAGGCGGTGCTAAATCAACTGTTTAAGGACCTTAACATGTCAGGAACTTATGTTTGTGAAGATTTGAATGATTCGCGCTATGTCTTCCCATATTATAAAAATGAGCAGCGCGACATCAGCAAGTTTATAACCTCCACACAAAATGACATTATTTCCACCGCACAGGATCAAATGCTGTTTATCAAAGCGTTCTTTAACGGTTATTTCTATCCGAAGGAGGCATTGAAATCGCTTGAAGTTTGGAATAAAATCTTTTTCCCTTTCCAATATGGCATAGGCATTCAGATGTTCTACATGCCAAGAGCGCTCTCGCCCTTTAAGGCTGTTCCCGATATGATAGGACATTGTGGCTCCACAGGATCCGTGGCGTTTTATATCCCAAGCTTAGATCTTTATATAACCGGAACCACCAACCAGCAAGCCAATCCGAGTGCGGCGTTTCAGACTATTATAAAAATGGTGCATTCTTGTTCCAATGCGTGAGAGTGGCAACATTACAAATGAACGT
>DMYC01000035.1 GCA_003482695.1 Clostridiales bacterium UBA8960 | reverse complement strand
TTAAAGTCGTTGATTAAAGTAAAAAGTCCTGCGGCAAGTGTGTATGAGCTTGGACTTGTCAATAGTACTCTTGGTAACAAATAGTCCATGAATGGTCCGATAAATGACCATAATGCGATGATGGCCAACATAGGTTTAGCAATCGGCATAATGATGAGCCTGTAAACTTGCATGCTAGAACAACCGTCGATTCGTGCGGCATCGTCGAGCTCAGTTGAAATCGAGTCGATGTATCCTTTTAAAATAAAAGTGTTTCCAGCGATGCCTCCGCCTGAATAAATGAATATCAACATCATTTGTCTTGAAAAGACAGGTATAACCGATGAAATGATCGAGTGCATCGTATAATAGGCTGTAATGCCAGCAAAAGCTGGAATCGTTTGAATCAACATGATCGCCATCAAAGATGCTTTTCTTCCTTTAAAACGGTATCTCGAGTAAGCGAAGCCTGTAAAACTTACGATGAGCAGTGTGAAAATCGCCGTTAAAGATGCAATAAATATCGTATTCTTTACCCAAGTGAAAAATAAAGTTTTATTGAATAGATAGTCAAAATGTTTTAAAGAAAATTCAAAGTTGCTGTTAAGCATCAGGTACTGCTCCTGCTTGCCATTAAATGCAGAGACGACCATGTCACTTAGCGGAAGAATGATCATCAGTGCCCATGCGATTAAAATGGCATAAGAAACCCCTAGCATCAAAATGCCAAACGGGCTTAATGGTTGTTTATCGGAAAGATATAGTTTGTTTTTTCTATTTATTCGTTTCATTATAATCTCTCCTCCTTAAACGCCTTCGAATTTTTAAAACCAATGAATGCAAACAGCATCAGCCCCATTGAGATGACGATCGTGATGGCTGCACCTATTGATTGATATTGATTTTCCATGGTCAACTTGTAAATATATGAAATCAATAAATCGGTGCTTCCAGCCAAGTTGCCATATTTCGTCGGATTAAAAGGTCCCCCGCTGTTAAATAAATAGATAATTGAAAAATTGTTAAAGTTAAATGTGTATTGTCCCACTAGAAGTGGTGCCGTTTGGAAAAGCACAATTGGGATCGTTATGCGTTTCAGCTTTTGCCATTCTGTTGCACCATCGATTTGCGCCGCTTCATAAAGGTCGCCTGGAATCGCTTGCAACACACCTGTCGACAATAAAAACACGTATGAACTTCCAAGCCATGTCTGTAAAAGAATCAATACGATTCTGGAATAGATAGGGTCGTTCTTAACCGTTAGATTCACGTTGAAAAGATCATTTAGCAATGTGGTGATCGCACCGTTAGGTGAAAACATGATGCTGAAAAACATGATCGTAATAAATGCAGGTACCGCCCAAGGCAATAGATAAATGACTCTAAAAAACGCTTTGCCTTTTATACGGTCATTATTCGCGATAATCGCGAGCATAAACCCAACAAATATTGCGAGTGACGTTGCCACAAATGTCCAAATTAAAGTCCAGCTTAAAATGGACCAGAACACAGATCCAGCAAGACCGGATCCAGTTGCGATGAGTTTATAGTTGTCTATCCCTATCCAAGGGAACTTGGACTGATTTTTAGGATCCATTCCCGTAAAAGATAAAAGAACAGCAGTGGTAATCGGTACAATTACTATAAAAACCGTAACGATCAGCGCAGGTAAAGAGACCATATAAGGAAAACCTTCGTTTTCCACTTTTGATAAAGTTTCAAAACTGTTCCTTGGTCTGATGCCTTTAATAGTGTCACGCTCGACTTTTCGAACATCAAAGAAAGAGAGCAAATAGCCAGCTAGTGCGAACAAAACCAAGAAAATGGCCACGACGCCCTCAATCATAAAAATTAAGGATTGATCTATTTTTCGACCATCCGCAGCCAATGTGACTAAACCTGCGATTCCTTTTCCCTGATAATTGCCGAATCCAAGCGCATATGGTATTGCAATCAAGTAAATAAACAGAGAAAGTAGAGCAAACAAAACCGCTTTCAAATATTGCTTGTTCAGCAATTGGCCTAGTCCAGGCAAGAAAAAAGTCAACCATGCATACAAAGGTTTTGTCTTATAAACTTCAGCTGGTATTTTTCTTCTTGAATCGGCTATATTCGATTTCAGAACCGTTAAATCTCGCTTGATACCTTTGCTCAGAACATACTTCTTGTTTTTTATGATTTCCTTAGTCGCTTTCAGATCTGATTCATAACTTTTTAGCACGATGGATTCTTTTCTCTTTTTGCGTAATTCAACTACGCCGTTCTTTAAAGCTTTTTCAGAAATGAGTTTCGCTTTTCGCTTTTCTTTCAACTTCATTTTGCTCGCTTTTGCGATTTCATCCTGTTTGCTGATGAAGGCTTTCATGAGCTCTTTATGATTCGATTCTTTGCTTTGATCGACTTGCTTAAGATGTTCCAAGGCATGATGAAGTTCTTGCTTAGTCGTTTTATACTTATGAATGATTTCAGGAAGTTGTTCTGAAACGATTCTATTGCGTTCATATTCAAGGACAGCATCATAAGTCAATGCCGTATAGTTTTGATAAAAATGTGTTTTTTCACTAGAAATGAACAAATCCTTTTCAAGTTTCTTGATTTTGGGGTCTATATTGTTGCCAAGGTCAGAGGCAAAAGACTTGGCTTTCGAATTGAGTGTAATAAGGAAATTACGCTCTTCTTGTTTATACTGATCGAGCGCAATATTATATGGGTGATTCTTTTTATTGTGTATTAACACATTCAGTGACTTGACAACTTTCGCCTTTTCAGATGCACTCATTGAAGCCAATGAGGCTTGATTTTTTGCGAGCTCAAGAATATATTGATTTTTTCTCGTATATTCGTTTCCAATATCATCATATAGAAACTCATTATATTTTCTCAAAATAGTCCCACCTTTACTTAGATTTGTTTTCACGGATATCATCAATTAAAGAAACCAAAGTCAGAAGTACGACTATATATGCAAAAATGATCACATAATAGAACAAAGAATCCAACTTGAGTTCAACAATCGTATATGCCATCCCTCCAAGGTTTAAAACTGTCCACATGAACACAAACAACTGATTGATTTTTATTTTAGTATAAGCATAATATGAATAAATTGCGAATGTAATAGGTATTGCTATTTTCGAAAAAAAGAGACTTAAGTTGATCGAAACATAGGTGCTCATAAGTTCTGACTCTATTCCTTGCAATTGATTGATCTCGATCCATTCTCTAAAAAGACCCGCATCCTTGACAGTGATCATGACATCAAGAGATGATAAAAAAATGATTAATGAACATGCGATTAAAAAGATATATAGTTTTTTTACTGGGAGCTGTGTATTAAAATTCATGCGTGATCCCCTTCAAAAAAATTAAGAGAAGAAAGGCTAATCCTCTCTTCTCTTATTTATTGCCCTTAGAAGTTAAGCATCATAGCCTTAAATGAAGCCTGAACTTCTGCATAAGCTGCTTCAACAGTTGCAGGTTTTACAGCTGCCCAAGATAGTAATCCTGTTTCCCAAGTACCCCATACTTGACCCCATTCAGTGAATAGTGGTCTTGCTGGAGCGTCTTGATATGACTCGATAACTGCTGCAACGATTTTTTTATCGATTTCAGGCATATCAGAGTTTGCGTAAACTGAAGGATCTACGTTTTCCATTATTTTGCCAAGACCTTTGTAGAAGTCTACAGCAAAATCAGTATTCATGATTTCTTCAATTAAAGCTTGCGCTAATAACATTTGATCTTCTTCGCCTTCGATTCTTGCATTGATGCCTAATCCCCAGCCACCTTTCCAGTGAGCAAGTGGTGCACCATTAAGTGTTACTTGATTGATCGGTAAAATTTCAAGATCAGCGCCTGCACCAGCTAAGTTAGATAAACTGCCTGATGACCATGGGCCTTCAAGTCTTATAGAAGTTTGTCCACCTGTTGTGAAAGCGGTGTCCATATATCCCCATGCTGCACTGCTATCCCATAAAGATGTCTTAGCAGTATCATGTGCTTTCCAGTAGTTAAACAATGAAGTGAATACAGCTTGCTTTTCAGCAGGTAAATCAGCCCAATCTACAGTTAAATCCGAGAATAAAGAACCATCTTCATTTTTGCCTAACATTTCAATGTTACCCGCATTAGCAAGTGCAACACCAAACCAAGCATTGAAAACTGGTACAAGCATAGACTCTGGGTTTAAAGTTGTAAATTCGATTGATCCAGATAAATCAACATTTGATGCAGCAGCATTCGCTGTGTTAACAAAGTTGATCAATGTTTCAATATTCATAGGGAATGCTAAATAGTCGCCATCAACTTTGAAGTTGCCACCGAGACCAGCATCGTAGTCAGCAAAGCCACCTACGTTTGCAGCCATAGCCATAGCATCTATCGTCGCTAACACTTCGTTTTGAGCAAGACCGTAAATTCTGTCTGCAGGAAGTGCGAAAACATCGGCAACATCACTATTTGTAATGTCTGTTTTGTCGATTGTATCGAGGTGATCAAAAGAACCTACTTCGATGATGTCGATTTTTGCATTAGGATGTTTAGCGATTACACGCGCAACAGCAGCTTGGTAATATTCTAACCAACTTGTTTCAGCTTGGACCGTAATAGATGCCTCAAGCGTCTTTGCTTCTTCTGTAGATCCTGCAGTTGTAGCGGCTGCAGTTGTCGTCTCAACAACTTCTTCTTTAGCGCCACATGCTACGAGTGAAAACATCATAACCATGATTAGCAACAAACTCACTAACTTTTTCATTTTAAATCCTCCTACATCTCCCATTTAAGAACTAGATTTGCATGCATTTGCATCAAATCAATTTACTGAAATCATTTTTATAATCAATTTTTGCAAACACAACGTTTGAATCAATGCATGCGTTTGCACAAAATGATTAAAAAAATAACCTCATTTACGCTAATTATACAACGGAATTTTAACATTGGCAACAATTTATTCATTAATCTACGTTCTTTTTAGGAAAAATCATGCAACCGATAGCACGGTTGTATTCATATAAGAACATCGAATATATAATAATTACCCTAATAATCGTTTTTAAATCTAAAAAAAGCGCAACATTATGCAAATGATAATGTTGCGCTTTGTGCATTTATTTCGCAGTAAAAAACTTGACGATTGAATCCACTACTGTCGATGAAAATCTATCTTGCTCAATAGGTTCAATCAACCACTCAAATTCAGAAGGATTGGATACGAACCCCACTTCTAAAAGAACGGATGGCGTCCAAGTGCTTCTTGTCATGTAAAGGTTCATAACCTTTGCACCTCGATTTCTTCTCAGCAACTTGTTTGCGATATCATCTCTTAACTGTTCAGCTAAAGGTTTAGCCAGATGATCCTTATAAAAAACAGTAAAACCTGAAATTTTACTCAAATCCGCTGTATCTTCAAAACTGTCAGCATGAATCGAAACCAACAAATCCGGAACGATTTTCCTAGAATACGCCAAGCGATCACTTAATGCGACGTAGTTATCCCCTTCTCTCGTTAGAATCACAACGGCTCCTAATGACTCAAGCTTTGATTTGATGAGCGCTGTGTGCTCATCCACGATCATTTTTTCAGGCTTAAGGAGTCCTAATAAACCTAAAGCGCCATTATCGCGCCCTCCGTGACCAGGATCAAGCATAATGGTTGATCCTAACAATGGCCTATCTTGACTTATGGATTTTGATTCAAATTTCTTTCTCAAGACGAGTTTTATACCACCATTTATGTCTTCTATATAATAGCCGCCTAATTGAGACGGTTCTTTTAGCTTAAATGCATAAGTCACTTCATTTTGACCGATCGTTTTGACTGAACTTGAAATCATGCCATTTGAAGGTGCTATAAAGTCTGCACCGGATGAAGTCTGATTAAATGTGACACTAACCGTGTTCCCATCATAAGAAGCAGACTTGATGACATTTTCAGAAATATAAAAATGGACTTCTTCAGAGCGGTCAACTGAAAGAAAATTGACCGTTCTTATCGTATTTTTTCTCAAGCTGCCGTTTGCAATCGTTAGATTCTCTCTTTTCACCCAAATGTTAGAAGAAAGCTTAACAAAATCTCCAACTTCAGCGACGACATAATCTTTCATGCCTTTATGAAGTATGAAATGTGCACCGCTTGATGTTGAAGCTGTTTTATAGGAATCCACAAAACCCTTATTGATGGTTGCGATATAAGGCGCGTTTGCCATGGCAATTTTTACATCGCCTACTGCAGTTTGCGCATAATTTACACCTTTGTAGGTCATTTTGTATACAGGCTTTCCAAGGTTGACAACACGTGGTGTTCCCGTCACAAATGGCAATGTTGTTTTGAGTGAAAAAGTCGTAGCATAGGGTTTCGTTGAATTTGATGTTTTCGTCACGGGAATCAGCTCGTACGTTTTTCCATCAAGAGTCGCGGTTACTGTCGCACCAATAGGCGCTCTACATGAGAACGTAATGGTATCATTATTTTGAATCGTTCGCACACTTTGTGGCCATACTGAAGTCGGTATGATTTCAATTTTACTCATAGGAGGCGCTAACACAGGCGTTGTTCGAGTGATTTTTCTCGTATACGATTGATTGCCTTGTTTGACAGTAAAAACATTCTGTCCCGTTTTAAGCGTTACATAAACGCCAAAATAACCTTGAGATGTTCGAACCGTAATCTCTTCGCCATTTAAATAAAGCGGTTTTCTTGGATCAGAGCCCCCACCTATGAAATAGTGACTGCTTGTGGTCGAAACATCCCTGACCGGTCTACCGATTATAAGTTGATCTTGAATGCTTGAATATGTTTTATTTTCAGAAAAACGCTTTACAACCGTTTTTAAAGCGGTGTGATTTTTAAAGAAACCGTATCTGAAAAAAATGCTGCCTTTAACAGTGGGATAACTCTGATTTAATGTAAGCTGCCTTTCTATTTCAGAGATGCCGAACCAAGGACTTTTAGGATCTTTATTATCTACGCGGTATGCGGCATGTCCAATATAAAGTTTCACATTAGAATCTTTTGCAACATTGCTCCACCACTCGACCAACTTTTTATAGTCGGCAACCTCAAATCCAATATGCCAATAGATCTGTGGTGCGATATAATCGATCATATTGGTCTCGACCCACTTCTTTGTGTCGGCATACTGGCTATAATAGGATTCAAATCCATCTGTCGCACTACCAAGCGGATTTTTCTTTTGATTTGCCCAAATTCCAAAGGGACTAATACCAAAAGTTACATTTTTATTTCCTTTTTTTATGGTTTCATAAACGCGCTCAACTAAACGATCAACATTTGCACGTCTCCAATCGGCGATAGAATTGAAGGATTTACCATACAGAGCGAATGCAGAAGCATCATTAAAATTCGTGCTAGGATAAAAATAGTCATCAAAATGAATGCCATCGACATCATAATTCTTTACGATTTCATCAATACTGTTTGCGATATGGTCTATCACTTCTGGAATACCAGGATTAAAATACAAGTTTCCATCCGAATGTTCAACAACCCATGAAGGATTGAGTTTTGCAGGGTGGTTAGGTGCTAAAGAGGCATAGTCATGGGAAGGCTCTGCCGCTGTTTTTCTAGTGATGCGATAAGGATTGATCCAAGCATGTAGCGCGATACCACGCTTATGCGATTCTTCGATCCAAAACGCCAGAGGATCAAACCCCTCAGTCGGTGCCACGCCTTGTTTGCCTGTCAAATATTTGGACCATGGATAAATTGTGGAGTTATAAAAGGCATCCGCAGAAGGTCTCACCTGAAGAATGATTGCATTTATTCCCATCGAGTGCGCTTCTTCAATAATTTTGAGGGCTTCTTCTTTCAGGACATTGCTATCGGTGGTTGCCTTAACCGGATAATCCAAATTAAGAACGGTTGCAACCCATATTGCATTAAAGCGATCGTTTATCTCATTTTGCCTTTCAACCGTTAATGGTGCTGCATAACTGATTTGCGTTAATGTAGCAAATAAAAATACGATCACACTCATTGCAAGATATCTGACTTTCATATGTGCCCTCCTCGTCTAAACCCAGTCGTCATAAAACATGTCACTTTTATTTTACACTAATTTTGATATCAGGACTGTTCAGTAATCATTTCTTAATCATAATTTAAAAAAGCGCAGATCCCTGATAGAAGAAATCACTTTCTAAAGGGAACTGCGCCAATGTAACTATGCGTAATTTTTAATGATTTCAAGCACTAACTTAGAAGCGTTTACTAAATCTACGATATGCAAATGCTCTTCTAAAGTATGCGGTTTTCTCTCTCCAATTCCAAGATTGACAGCTGTTATGCCATTTGCATTGAATATATTCGTGTCACTTCCGCCACCTGAAGGTGCCGTAAATGGTTTTAGACCGATTTTCTCACATGCAGCTTTAACATTTTGAACGATGATATCATTTTCATCGACGCTGAACGCAGAGTACATACGCTCTACTTTTGCATCCACTGTTGCACCAAATTTCTCTGCTGCCACCTTGAAACATTCAACCATATGATCTGATTGCTTTTTAAGTTTTTCATTGTCAAGGCTTCTAGCTTCTGCTTTTACTGTACACTCTGGAGCGACAATATTTGTAACGGTTCCGCCTTCAATGCGTCCAATATTGGCAGTCGTTTCAGAATCAATTCTTAAAAGTGTCATTTTTGATATTGCCTCAGAAGCAACCATGATTGCGCTGATGCCTTCTTCTGGTGCAACACCAGCATGAGCAGGTCTTCCTGTAACGACAAAATCCAGCTTATCTTGTGCAGGCCCTTTAACGATGATTTGTCCTGGATCTCCACCGCTATCAAGTACAAAAGCGTGCTTTGAGTGAAGATTTGAATAATCTAGGTTTTTTGCACCGTGTAATCCACCTTCTTCAAATATACTGAAAACGACCTCAATATCTCCATGTGCGATATTTTCTTCTTTAATCACGCGAATGGCTTCGATTATCGCTGCGATTCCAGCTTTGTCATCGCCACCTAAGATTGTCGTTCCATCACTATAGATTACGCCATCTTTGATGATCGGCTTTATGTCGATACCAGGTGAAACTGTATCCATGTGACAACTGAACAATATAGGATTAGCACCTGTTGTACCTGCAAGCTTCGCGATAACATTACCCGTGTCACAACCCAACTTTTCACCTGCATCATCAACCGTCACTTCAAATCCTAAGTTTTGAAGTTCAACGATCATGTGTTTAGCGAATTTGCCTTCCATTTTTGTCGGGCTTGAAATTTGAACATACTCAAGAAATGAATGAACAACTCTGTCTTGATTAATCATGATGACCTCCCATAAGAATATAGACTGCCTCTAGTTAAAGGGGCAGTCTACTTTGATTAAATTACGACTTTAACATTAAAACATGAATGCGCCTGGTCCGATTGGTAATCCTAAGAAGTACCAGATGATCATGAGCACACTCCAGCCCAATAAGAATACGATCGTGTATGGTAACATCGCTGAAATGAGTGTACCGATACCTGAATCTTCATCATATTTTTGAGCAAATGTTACGATTACTGCGAAGTATGACATAAGTGGCGAAATGATGTTTGTTGTAGAGTCACCAATTCTGTATGCTAATTGTGTAAACTCTGGTGTGATGCCTAATTGCATCATCATTGGAATAAAGATAGGCGCCATGATCGCCCATTTAGCAGATGCAGATCCGATAAAGAGGTTGATGAATGCTGCAACAATAATGAATGCAAGAACTAAAGGTAATCCAGTGAATCCGATCGACTCTAGTAAGTTAGCACCACTTACCGCTAAGATGATACCTAATTTTGTATACGTAAAGTAGTTGACAAATTGTGCTGCAGTAAATGCAAGAACAAGGTAACCACCCATAGATGCCATAGCTTTACCCATGCTGTGAACAACGTCTTTGTCACTCTTGATTGAACCTGAGAAGATACCGAACGCGATACCAGGTACTAAGAATGCCAACATGATCGTCGGTACAAGACCCGAGCTTACCCAAGGATTCAAGTTGCCTTTTACTGCACCTTCAACAGGCACTCTCAAAAGTGCGTTGTCTGGTACTGTTAAGAACAACATGACTGCGAAGAATAAAAGAATAGACAATCCTGCCGCTTTTAAACCTTTTTTCTCTGCAGGTGTAATATCCATAGATTCAATAAGTTTAGGACCTTTGTATTCCCCTAAACGTGGCTCTACGATTTTCTCAGTTACAAGTGTTCCTAAGATTGTTAAAAGGAATGTGGAAACGAACATGAAGTAGTAGTTCGCAGTTGGTAAAATTTGAATTTCAGAACCACCAACTTTGATCGCTTCATTTGTTATACCAGCAAGTAGCGGGTCAAGTGTGCCAAGCAACAAGTTAGCAGAGAAACCAGCAGAAACACCGGCAAATGCTGCTGTCAAACCAGCAAGTGGATGACGACCGAAGCTTAAAAATACGATTGCGCCAAGTGGAACAAGTACAACGTAACCAGCATCCGATGCAACGTTAGACATAACACCCATCAATACAACAACAGCTGTAATCAATTTTTTAGGTGTGCCTAAAACGATCTTCTTAAGTGCTGCACCGATTAAACCAGTACCTTCAGCTACACCAACACCAAGCATCGCAACTAGTACAGTACCAAGTGGTGCAAAGCTTGTGAAGTTTGTTGTCGCAGTGTTGAACATATAACGTAAGCCAGCTGCGTTCATCAGCGAAACTGCCGCTACAGTTGTTTGTTCTTTAGTGCTTGCGTTATAGAATGAAACTTCCATACCTGTACGAGCACCAATTTCAGAAATAAGAATTACTAATAATGCCAGAATTACGAAAATAGTTACAGGGTGTGGCAACTTGTTACCACCGACTTCTACAGCATTTAAGAATTTGTTGAACAAACCTTTTTTAGCTGTATTGTTTTTTACGCTCATAATGTCCTCCCATTAAGAAATTTATGAAGATACTCATATTATACTTATTAGAAGACTATTATTCTGCTTTCTCTCTTTTTTCTCTGAAAAAAGTTTTTATAATGTTCTTACTTTTTTAACATATCGATAACTTTGTATTTGTTTTTAGGCCTGCCAAGCTGTCCGTAGATGGGTAAAACGTCGATTTTCCCCATGTCGAGCAAATGCTGAACATAGCGGTGTACCGTTTGATAAGCCAAACTCACACCAGCGGAAATTTCCTCTATGGTGACTTCACTTTCTTGATTGTTCATAAAATTGACGATAAGTGACAAAGTTGCAGCGGATATGCCTTTTTCAACAAAAATGTTCTCCTTCGCACGTTGTGTTTCTCTTTGGATTTGACTTATTTTGAGATTTACATTGATACGTGCGATCAAATCCGGTGCTTTAATCGGCTTTATCGCAAAATCGGTCGCACCGACTTCAATAAAACGGTCAGATACTTCTTGTCTTTCATCTACGGTCAAAACTAAAATACCCACTGCCTCATCAAGCGCTTTCAGCTTTTTCACCGTTGTCAGGCCATCCCATCCCGGCATGTGAAAATCCACGATGACAAGGTCTGGTTTAACTTGTTTGTATAGTTCATATCCCTCTTGCCCATTGCTTGCTGTCACAGAATCATAGCCAGCAAAATGGCAAATTTCCTGAATTGTAAATACGATATCTTCTTCATCGTCAATAATCAATATCTTAGGCTTTTGCATATCGACCTACCTTTCTATGGATGGAAAACACACCTTGACCGACGTGCCTATTCCAGGTTCACTTTCAATTTTCACCATGCCGTCATTGTCCTCGACAATTTTCTTCACAAAATAAAGCCCTAGCCCTGTAGATTGCTTAGTCGAATATCCTGCCTCCCAAACGGATTCAAGATTTTCAGGCGAAATGCCAATACCATTGTCTTTGATCTCAATAAATAAATAACCCTGATCCGTATATACATCAATATTGATTTCTTTGACGTCTGAATTCGTTTTGACGACTATTGCATTTTCAACGATATTGAGCAATGCACGCGAAACCCTGATCTTGTTGACATAGATTTGAGGCAAATAGGCAGAGTAATTCAGCGCTATTTTCA
>DMYC01000278.1 GCA_003482695.1 Clostridiales bacterium UBA8960 | reverse complement strand
GAGCCAATAATCAATTTACATTTTAAACATATCATTAAAAAGGTTATAATAATCATATCAATCTGCGAGGTGCCTATGCGATTATCAAACGAAGAAGCTCAGAAACTGATCCATACATTGCGAAGCGGAACATCACCCCTATATCAATCAAATGCGTTCATATGCGGGAGAGAAAAGGAACTCGATGAATATCATCATTGTTTAAAGCTTTTAGATAAGGGCAATGGACTCGTTAAACTAATCACGGGACAATACGGCATGGGAAAATCGCTCCTCGTGAATGCGTTTAAGCAAATCGCTTTGAATGAAGATTTCATCGTCTCATCTTTTCAAATCAACAACGGGTTTCGCCTAAACAAAATCGAAGACTTGTATTATGCAATTATGCACAATCTGACTTTAAAAGACAATCGATACGCCAAATCATCCTTTGAGGATATCTTCGAGTTATGGGTCGAAAACTTGCAGGGTGCACCTTATGCCGATCGCAAACGCTATGAGGTCAATACTGTATGTCAGGAACTGTCTAGGTACAACATGAATTTTGCAAGGGCTTTTCTGACGTTCATGAGAGGACGCATTCAACGCAATCAAGAAATGACAAATGTGGCAAGTGCGTGGTTAACAGGTGAACACCACATTCCATTCGAACTTAAGCAAAAATACAATTTAAGCGGAGCGGTGGATAAAACAAGTACGCTTGATTTCTTGAAAGCTTTTGTTAAGCTCATCACTTTACTCGATTATAAAGGCCTGGTTGTCTTCATCGATGAGATTGATCTTGTTTTAGGCGACCGCTCGGATTTCAGACAAAACGCTTACAATAATTTGAAACACCTCATCGACATGACTTCCACCGGTGAGATGACGAAAATAATGTTTGTTTTTTCTGGCACAGACCAAATTCTGACCAACACCGAAAAAGGCATCTTGTCCAACACGCCGCTCGCTCAAAGGCTCAATTTTGATTCTGTTGAGGCTTTAGAGCAAAATTCGACGCATCAGACAATCATGCCTTTATCTTCTTTAAATGCAAATGAGTTAATCGAACTCACGAGGCGTATCGTACGCATTTATAGACAAAATGCGCCCTTGCCTGAGACGCTGGATGATTTGTCATTATATGCTCAAATTGTAAAATCAATTAATGAATCTACATTTGCAACGCGAACTTATGTCACGAAGCTAATCGAAAGACTCGATTATGCGTCCAACTTCATCGAAGGCAAATAAATGTCAAAAGTGGTGTACTTGTTTTGTTTTGAGGAGACTTGTATTGTTCCACCCATATTCTCGAGCCTTTCTTTAAGGAGAAACAACCCTGTACCTTTATTGAAATGATATGCGTCTTCGTTCATGTTGAATACGCCATCCATGAAAATCGTATCAAGGACATCAGAATCCGTCATTTGAACAATTTCATCAAATCCAAAGCGTTTTGTTTCATAAAGGTTGTTTTTAATGGCGTTGACATCCACGCCTTTGCCATCATCCGTAAAACGGATTCGATATCCCGTTTGGTCCACTGTAAGCCCTAGAGTAAGTGTGCCGTGTTCCGGTTTGCCGATCTTAAACCGTTCACCTGGAAACTCTATACCGTGATCCAGCGCATTAGTTACTAGTTCAATAAAACCGACGATGATTTCTTTATACATCGCTTCATCGATCAACACTTTTTCTCCAATAAACTGTATCGGATAAACTTTTTTGTTCAGTTTTTTTGACAGGTCAAGCGCATATTTGTCAAACCTCGCCACGATATCGACGATGTTTACAAACCTGATTGTTTTTATCCTATTCATCAGGTTGCTTTTTTGTTCCGACTCCGGTAAAGCTTTTATCATCATTTCTATTTGGTTGATTGCTTCATGGTCTACCGTGAAATACCTGGCATCCAACTTTTCTTCATCCACGTAATTCGATATGATTTTTCGATCTTCTTCCATAATATTAGAAATGCCCATTTTGTAAAGCTTATCATGCATCTGAACAACAGATGTGTCCATGGGAATTTTATCTAACGACTCTTCAAAATACTCAATCATCGTCACACTGTTTTTAAGACCCAAAGAGACTGCACTGAGCATAAGAGAGTGGAGCTTATGTCTTATGAAGCTTTTAAATGTATGGATGTCTTCAGCAAATGTAAAGAAATGCTCAAGTTCTTCATTGATTAAACGACTAAGCTGCATTTTAAGCTCAATATAGTCCTTTTGATTTTTCAGCACCTGAATGACCATTTCAAGTTCCGCAATTTTTCTTTTTGATTCTTCAGCCGAACTTGAGATCAAAGAGACATCAGACAAATAAACAAACAGCCCCTGAATTTCATCAAAATAATAATTTAGATGAATCGATTTACCATAATCGTTTACTCGATCAGGAAGAAGATTTATGATTTTATCACGCTCCATCTCGTCGTGTGCTTCAAAAAGACTCGCGAGCATAATATCAAATGATTCTTGAAGAACAGGTTGCTTTTCAAACAGCAACTCCGATATTTTTTGCTCCAGTACGCGTGTTGCAAATAACTTTTCTGCTGTTTGATTAACTGTTTTTTCTATGATTAAGTCACTAGAGACACATAAATAGGCAAAAGGTGAATGTTCCATCAGGCTATTGCTCGCATCTTCACTAGAGGCATCTTCGACAATATGCACGGGTTCCGAAAATTTAGCACTCGGTTTATGGTCTGTCTTTATCGTTACTGAATACTTTTTACCGACATAATAAGAAAAAATAGACACAAACATCATTAAAAATAGGACTAAAATAACATACCACACAGTTCCACCTCCCTATGCCATTTTAACATAACTTGAAAATAAATGGTCCCACAGTTATAAAAAACGTTTAAATTTTTGTTCTTTTGGATATAATTGAATTATGCAAACCACTGAAAGAGGTAAACTATGAAAGGTACAGTCGTAAACATCTGGCTCAACACAATATCAACACTCTATGGTGAGTCGACTAAAAATGCAATTTTATCAAAAGAAGGATGGAATCCAAACAAGCTCATCACGCCGCTTGAGGAAATTGAAGATGCGAAAATCATGTCCTTAATGGCAGCTTTTGCTAGGCATGAAGGCATTAAGTACGAAGCACTTTGGCATAAAATCGGCCAAAACAATATTGCTTCATTTTACAAATGGTTCCCATCCTATTTTGACAAGTCATCCGCGATGGGCTTTATGCTGTTAATGGACAAAATCCATACACAGCTAACAAAAATTATTCCAGGTGCAAAGCCACCTAGACTAATCCCGGAAGAACTCGATGAACGCAACATGATCATCACTTATAAATCCAAAAGAGGCCTTCACGATTATTTGATGGGCTTAATCGAAGGCGTTGGCAAGCACTTTAATGAAAAAGTTGAAGCAAAAGTCCTTGAAAAACACGTAGAAAGTGATGGCACGCATGTCGTCAGAATTCATCTGACATTTGAAAAACCATACAAAAAAGTTAGAACTTATAATTTATCCAGAATTCTATCGTTTGGCTTTATTCGGTCAACGACGCTTAAGATCGTTATCGTGCCTGCTATACTGTCTGCAATAGCGATTGTCTTGTTAAACGGTTTTGATAACCTTCCTTTGCTCATCGCCATACCCGTTTTGGTCGTCGTGTCGGGCATCATTAACGGAATAGCAGTAAATAAGCCGATTATAGCACTTAATGAGGAACTTGGAAAGATAAAAAATCTTGAGCTCTCAGAGGATGTCATCATTAAGACTGGCGATGAGATCGAAGCAACATTTGGGGCACTTTCAAGTGCAAAAGATCGATTGAGAGAAGAAATCACATACCTAAAAGGTGGTATGGATGATCTTCATTCATTTACAGGAAAATTTTCGGTCGTGGCAAACAACCTAAGCACAGTATCAGATTTGATCGCAAGCTCCGTTCAAGAAGTTGCTGAAGGCGCGATTCATCAAGCAACCGAAACTGAAAGTTCGGTGAGCATACTCTCTGACAACATCGACATCCTGAACGCGATAAGTCAACGCGAACTCGATGGCAAAGAGAATCTCGAATCCGCAGTCAAACAAATTGAAATTTCTTTCACGGATTTGGAATCCGTATCAAAAAAGCTCAATCTCGTAAAAGACAAATTTGCAGAAGTCAATACTCAGGGCACTGCATTAAGTACAAAAGTCAAAGACATCATCACTATTGTCAGCACAGTTGAAAGCATCGCAGAGCAGACCAATCTTCTTGCACTTAATGCTTCTATCGAAGCTGCACGTGCAGGTGAAATGGGTAGAGGATTCAGCGTTGTTGCAGAAGAAATCAGAAAACTGGCCGAGAATTCAAAACAAGCCGTCAATACGATCAATTATAGTCTCAACCAGTTTACACAGGGCGTAAATCATATGGTACAGCAAGTCAACGATCAGTTCGTAGAACTTGAAAACGGAACAAAAACAATGGAAAATGTCACAGAGGAAAGCAAAGTGGCTTCAAATCGAATCAAAGAAGTTTCACATGCGATTTCTGAAATCTCTAGACAGCTTTCTGATGAGACGGCAAAAATCAACAAAGTTTTTGAAAACATGCACACACTTGCCGCAATCGCAGAAGAAAACTCTGCAACTTCTCAAGAAATGAGTGCAAATGTAACCAGCTTCTCCTCTGAGATCGTAACACTCACAGAGAATATTTCAGAACTTGGAAAAGTGGTATTGTTCATTAAAGATGAACTAAAGCGTTACCATATTTAATTTAAACAGGCTGCAGGACGATAAAATGGTTATCGATCCAGCAGCCTTTTTTTATACAAGTTTAGGATTTTTATAGATATTCGTTTTTACATAAAGCACACTATTAAGCAACAACCTTACCGTCATATCAACGCCTATTGCGAGGAACACCACATTGACCGATAATTTGAAGACATATGCTGCTAAAATAGCGATCGGCACCCTGACCATGTACAGTCCAACACCCGCAGCATACATAGGCATTTTGGTATATCCTGCCCCACGCAATGCCCCTCCTAAAACCCCGGCTACATTTTGCGGAACTTGGGCTAGTCCGCAAATGATCAGATAAACGACTCCAATTTTAATAAGTTCAGCATCATTTGTCATAAAACCTAAAAGTGCTGCTGGAAAAAGTACAAGAAGACCGCCACCAATAATTGAAACGAGTACAGCACCCATTAAAATTTCTTTTAGGTAGCTTTTTGCTAAATCCGGTCGATTCGCGCCAAGATGTCTGCCAATATATGCCGTTGCGGCGACTTGAAATCCCGCAGCAGGCATATATGCAATACTTTCCGCCTGGAGTCCAAGCTGGTAAGCCGCATAAGATGCATCGCCGTATGTTAAAATGGCTCTAATCAATATGATTGAACTAAGTTGCCAAAATAGAGATTCCAGCGCACTAGGAATCCCAGTTTTATAAACAGCCTCCATGATATCTTTTGTAAATTTAAAAAAATCCACCAATCGAACCCCACTTAGTAGCCCGCCTTTGCTCATGACTATACCCAAGCCCACGACAGCAGCGACCGCTTGTGAAAGTGCCAATGCAATCGCTGCACCCATTAACCCAAGCTCGGGAAAACCAAACAACCCTTTCACAAGTACAAGTCCAAAAATCACGTTTAATATATTCATAATGCCACTAATCATCATAGGTGTAACGGCATCGCCTTTCCCCTGGAGACCTCCTGAAATGATCAAAATGATCCCTAAAAATGGCATACCAAACCCAACTACTCTTAGCACTTCAGTGCCCACAGTTAATAGCTCTCCTTCGGCACCGAAAATCCTAAGCCAAATTTGAGGCACAAAGCACATCGTCGCTAAAAAAAGAATGGAAATAACAAAAACCGACCCGATCGTCTGTCTCAACGCATTCTTAATCCGATCGCCATTTTCTGCACCATATGCTTGTGCGACGACGACTTGGACGCCAATGGCAATCCCTTTATAAACAGCCCAAATAATGCCTCTAACCCTTGTACTCAATCCCATCGCACCTATGGCGATAAATCCGAGGTTCCCAATCAACTTCATGGAGATTATACCGACCGTCATCTCAAGCACGCTCGAAATGAGAATTGGCAAAATCATCTTGAAAATTGACAATCGAATTTCTGTCTTTGCGTTCAATGTCGCATTCATCTAATTTGCCTCATAAAATTATTTCGATTCCCTATCTAGTTTAGCAGAATTCGTGAATCATTCAAGCTGTAAATCGAAAAAAATACCGCTGAACTTGGCATCGCTCAGCGGCAGAATAATTTGGGGTCATGATCGACAAAGCATTAAATGCCTTTATGCAAAATCGGAGAAATGCGTTTATAAAGCAAAATCGTCAAAATAGAAACCGTTACGCCTTTTAATAGATTAAACGGAATAATTGCATATAAAATAAATGTTGATAAACTCGTTATATTGGCATTGACTGCTGTTCCGAATGACACGAGAACGTCCATCGGCAACTCGTATAATCGTGTGTATAGCG
>DMYC01000099.1:4600-9171 GCA_003482695.1 Clostridiales bacterium UBA8960 | reverse complement strand
CCATTTATTACACCTCCTTCGAGTAATTGACTCGTAACATAACAAACTTATTTTATCAGAGAGGTCTTATGATTTCAAGTAAAAATTCGTTTTGTGTGTGTATTTTTTGTAATTAATTGCTTGTTGGTAGGTAGGGAAAACGCTGAGGGCACAATGTCAGAAGATTTTTATTTCTTCATTCACAGCTTATTAACTTGATATTGGCTTCATATTCTATTAAAATAATACTAACATGGTATAGTTCTGTCATAAAAGGAGGAGAATGATGTCCATCAAAATAAACAACGAAAATGGTGATATCACCATAAAGACCGATGTGATCGCGACCATCGCAGCTGTATCAGCTATGGAATGTTATGGCTTAGTTGGTATGACATATAAATCAGCGAAGAGTGGACTTGCAAAAATTCTTAAAGGCGAGCACCTATCCAAAGGCGTTGAAGTCCATATAGAAGAAAATGGCGTAAAAGTGGACTTGTTCGTGATCGTTCAATTTGGAACCAAACTATCTGTCGTCGCAGAAAACATAATTGAGAAAGTAAAATATAATGTAGAATTACAAACGGGCTTAAATGTTCTTGAGGTTAACTTAAACATTGAAGGCGTAAAAGTTCAAGAGTAACAGGGAGGATTTAAAGTGGAACTAAAAACCATTAATGCTGAGTTACTTGCTAAGATGTTTAAGCAGGGGACGTTTGAACTAAATAAAAACAAAGGAATCGTCGATTCTTTGAATGTTTTTCCCGTGCCGGACGGAGACACTGGAACAAACATGTCGCTTACGATGAATTCTGCGATAGAAGGATTGGGAAAACAAAATTTCGAGTCAGTTGAAGACGTATCAAAGTCTATTTCAAAAGGTTCTTTGATGGGCGCTAGAGGAAACTCAGGTGTTATTTTGTCTCAAATTTTCAGAGGTTTCGCTAAAGGCTGCAAAGGGAAGACTGAACTGACGTCAAAAGACCTCTGTATAGCGATAAAAGATGCTGCAGATACTGCATATAGTGCTGTTCTCAAACCTGTGGAAGGGACGATTTTAACGGTTATCAGGAAAGTGGCAGATAAAGCGATGGAATATTCTCATGAAGAACTCGATCAAATTGAACTCATGAAACTGCTCATCAAAAGGGGTGAGGAGACACTTGAGAAAACGCCGGAGTATTTGCCTGTCCTTAAGCAAGCGGGTGTCGTAGACGCTGGGGGCAAAGGGCTACTTTATATTTTAAAGGGCTGCCTTGATGCGATGGAAGGCAAAGAATCCGATTTTGAAAGCATGAAAACGAATGTAGTGCGTACAGCGCCTGCACAGAATGTTATGAGCACTGAAGATATTGAATTTGCATATTGCACAGAGTTTATTGTAGAAGGCGACAATATGGACGGTGAGCTATTGAAAACGACCATAGAGAAGCTGGGTGACAGTATGGTTTTTGTACAAGATGAGGAACTGATAAAAGTTCACATTCATACAAACAATCCAGGTGTTGCACTAGAAGAAGCGTTGAAGTTTGGTTCGCTTAAGAAAGTCAAGATCGAAAACATGCACGATCAACACAGTACGATCATCGAAGGGTCACATGATGCGCACTATTTTGAAGCGCCAGAAAATGCACAAACTGTAGATGACATGCCATATGAAGACGACTTTGGTTTTATTGGCGTCGCCATGGGCGAAGGATTCGTCAATATTTTCAAAGATCTAGGCATCCATGGGAATATCGCCGGCGGTCAAACGATGAACCCGAGTACTGAAGATTTTCTAAAGGAGATCGAGATTTGCCCTTCAGCGCACATTTTCATTTTCCCAAATAACAGCAACATTATAATGGCTGCTAACCAGGCAAAAGAAATGAGTGATAAATCCATTTTTGTCGTTCCGACGAAGACCATGCCTCAATGTATTACGGCCATGCTCGAGTTTGATAGAGATTTGTCACCAGAGGAAAACTATGAAGCGATGTTGGCGAGTCTTAGCAATGTTAAGACGATTCAAATCACCTATTCGGTTCGAAACACGACATTCAATGATTTAGAAATCGAAAAAGACGATTATCTCGCTGTTGCTGATGGAGAAATTAAAGGCGTCGGCAAAGACATCGAGGAAGTCATTTTCACAGCGATAGAAAACACCATCGACGATCAATCGGAGATATTGTCTGTTTATTATGGATCCGATGTCAGTGAGTCTGATGCAAGTTCGATCGTTTCACGACTGGAAGAAAAATACCCTGATTTAGAAATTGATATGTATTCAGGTGGACAACCTATTTATTACTACGTATTTTCGATTGAATAAATGAAAAGGCAAGTTAAGCACATTTCAAGCTTATTCTTGCCTTTTTTAATGAAACATGAGGTGAGCCGTGTATAAACAACCACTGACATTGTTAAAGGGTGTAGGCGAGAAAAAGGCACAGAAACTAAAAAAAATCGGTTTAGCAACATATTCGGATGTGCTTTATGATTTTCCACACCGATATGTCGATCGGCGTGAAGTCAAACATGTTTCGGATATTGCCCACCAAGATTTAGGTGTCATCATCGCCCGAGTTGTGAAAAAAAGAACGAAGTACATTCAAAAGACAAAAAAAGAAATGTTGATTCTAGATGTTACAGAAGGCTATTACACAGGGGAAGTTCTTTTTTTCACTGCGAAATACCTCGTCGACCAATTCATTGAGGGTGAATCATATTACCTGTATGGCAAACTTGAGAAAAATGGACCGTCTTTCAAGATGATTCAGCCCGACTATGCAAAAGTTGCTGAACGTGCATTTTTAGGCATCATTCCTGTCTATAGCGCAACGCTGGGCGTCACGCAGAATGAACTCATATCCGTTCACAAGCAAGTGCTTAACGAATTAAGTGGTCAAATAGAAGAAACCTTGCCTAAATTCATATTAAATTTGGCACATCTCATCCCTCTTGAAGACGCTTTGTGGGAAATTCATTTTCCCAAATCAAGAGAGTCGTATCTCGCTGCAAAAAAAAGACTGGTTTATGAGGAGCTATTTTTTCTGCAACTCAGATTGATTCTACTTAAAAAAAATTACCACAAGCCTTTGATGGTGCCATTAATCAAAGCCCCAAAGCTAGATGAAGACGTCGAAAATTTACCGTTTAAATTAACGGATGCACAAATCGGCGTTTTAGAAGATATATTTAGAGATATGGGCAGCGGTTTCAGCATGAACCGTTTGGTTCAAGGAGATGTGGGGTCAGGCAAGACGATTGTCGCGTTTTTGGCGATTCTTTTTGCCGTATATAACAGTAAACAAGCCGTTCTATTGTCACCAACGACATTGCTCGCAGAGCAACATTTTGAAAATTTCACAAAAATGTTCCCGGAAGTAAGTTGTCGGTTGCTGATTTCCAGTGTGACAAATGCGGAAAAGAAAAAGATCAAAGAAGAGATTGCATCTGGTGAAGCTATGGTGATTATCGGAACACACGCCATAATACAAGAAGATGTCATATTCTTGAATTTAGGACTTGTCATAACAGATGAACAACACAGATTTGGCATAAGACAAAGGCTTTCAGCACTACAAAAAGCTGAGAAGCCCCATGCGTTGATCATGTCTGCAACACCGATTCCAAGAACCCTTTCGCTGATTCTCTATGGCGATATGGATATCTCTATCATCAATCAAATGCCAGAAGGTCGAATACCAATCAAAACACATTTTGTAAACGACAGAAAACTGGATGAAATGTACGCCTTTATACTAAAACAGCTTAAAGACGGCAGGCAAGGTTATGTTATATGTCCGCTTATTGAGGCGTCTGAAACGATGGACCTCAATGACGCTGAGACGATTTTTGAAGAGATGAAGGTAAGGTTTGCACCTTACATGGTTGGGCTTATACATGGTAAAATGAAAGCGGCCGATAAGGATGACGTCATGCACGCTTTTAAGAAAGGCGAAATTTCGCTGCTGGTTTCGACGACGGTAATTGAAGTCGGCATACACGTGTCTAATGCAACCGTCATGTTGATTATGAACACAGAACGATTTGGTTTATCTCAACTGCACCAGTTGCGAGGTCGTGTCGGAAGAGGGGCGGATCAATCCTATTGCTTTCTTTACAGCAAAAAGCTATCGACAACGGCTAAACAAAGGATTGAAACATTGGTGAATTCAAACGACGGATTCGAAGTCGCTGAAAAAGATTTGGAGCTGCGTGGCCCTGGTGAAGTCTTTGGACTAAGGCAACATGGCATACCTGAGCTCAAGCTTGCAAATCTCGCGAAGCATAAAGACGTCATAGCAGATGTTCAAAAGCATATAAAGCTCGTACTGGAAGAATATAACATGAATCATCGTGGTTGTGTCGAGCTTGTCAATAAGCAAAATGCCAACCTTGAAAAATGGTTTACTCTATAAAAGAAACGGAAGTGATAAAATGCGTGTGATTTCTGGTAGCGCTAGGGGTATAAAGCTTGATACGATAGAGGGTTTAGAGACGCGGCCAACGACAGATCGCGTGAAAGAAGCCGTGTTCAGCATGATTCAATCGAAAATATTCGGTTCGAACGCACTTGATTTGTTTTGCGGATCTGGCGCACT
>DMYC01000099.1:0-4588 GCA_003482695.1 Clostridiales bacterium UBA8960 | reverse complement strand
AATGTGAAGTTGATACCGGTTATTAAAAACAATTTGGCTAGAACAAAATTGTCAGAACAAGCTAAATTATTAAACAAGGATGTTTATTTAGCTCTGGCGTGCTTTGAAAACTGTGCATTTGACCTTGTGATCATGGATCCGCCTTATTTGTCAGGTCATGTATCATTGTGCATGGAAGCCATTTCAAAGCGCAATTTGCTAAGGGAGATGGGGCTTTTAATTGTTGAACACGATATTTCTGATCCTGAAATATTAAATCCACCATCATATTTTGAGTCGTTAAAAACAAAAAAGTATGGTAAAATTGGTGTGACAGTATTTAGGAGGAAATTATGAAAGTAGCTGTTTATCCAGGAAGCTTTGATCCTGTTACGTTAGGACATATCGATGTCATCGAGCGGTCGAGTAAAATATTCGATAAGGTAATCGTGACAGTCATGTACAATAGAGGAAAAAAACCCTTATTTGAAGTGCATGAACGTGTGGCACTTTTAAAAACGGCAACGAAACACCTTGAAAATGTTGAAGTTGACGACCATGAAGGTCTGCTAACAGATTATCTGAGAAAGAGAAATGCAAGGATTATCGTAAAAGGGCTACGTGCAATTTCCGATTTTGAATCTGAGTTTCAGATGGCGAGCGTCAATCAAAAATTGTGTAGCGAAATAGAAACGGTATTCATCATGACGAGAACCGAATATATGTATTTAAGCTCGAGTATCGTTAAAGAAGTCTTTAGTTTTGGAGGCGATATTTCGAATTTTGTGACAAATGATGTGCGTATGGCATTGGAGTCCAAATTAGGAGGCAAAGTATGAGTGGCGTAAAGAAACAGGAATTGGAATTAAGAGTGCTTGAGCTATTGGAAGAATTTGAAGATAAATTGGAAGCGGCACCTTCTGTCCCTTTAACCGGGAAGATTTTAGTGGATCGACAAGAACTTCTCAGCATCATTAAGGACATCAATATGTTATTGCCCGATGAGTATCAGCAAGTGCGATTCATCAAATCGCAAAAGAGCCAAATACTCGAGGAAGCAAATAATATTGCAGATGAGCTTATCAACAATGCGCGCCATGAGGAGCTGAGGATCATAGAAACGGCTAGGGCTCAAGAAACAGAAATGCTGATATCCGCCACAAATCGTGCAAAAGAACTCGTAAATGAACATGAAATCATGAGACAGGCGAGAGTGAAAGCACAAGAGTTGTTAGCCGATGCTGAAAGCAAAGGTGAAGGCATCCGTTCAAGTTCTTATGACTATGCGGAAGAAGTGATGAAGCGCGTTGAGCACAATATTTCCAAGATTCTATACACCATTAAGGAAAATATTGAAGAGCTTGAAGAGTTCAAGTGATTTTAAAGCATATAAGAAAGGAGAAGCCGCATAAAGTGGATTCTCCTTTTTTTATTAATCTATTTGAGTGTCAATGCCTGAAGTGAAACTGGAAAATGTTCTGAAGCCAGTTCCTTTACAGCGTTTGCATATTCTTGTATTTCAAATTGCGCATGGCTATCGGTTCTTTGATTTAAAAAGTGTGAAACGCCTTGGAGGCTTGCTGTCCAGTACCATCTTACCATTAAACCATAAGCACTTGGGATAAATAATCGTGCTTGCTCAGTCGCGATGCCGTTTTCTGTTGCCCAGTTATAGTTGTTCATACCGTACTCTATTTGAGCGAGCAATCGCGACACAGCTTCTGATCCTAATTTTTCATCGAGATTTGGCCCACTGCCTTGCTTGGCATTTTCGGGTCTGCTGCGCCATGCATCCGATGCAGGGAGATAAAATTCAATTTCTTCAGTGACATAACGCCTGCTGGATTCGTTCCAAGCTGTAAAAGGGTCTTGATGTGATGAACCTATGATATATTTCCACCATTGTCTCGCCACCATCAAAGGCGCATAAATCTCAAATTGCATGGTTGCATGTCTAAATGGGCTCGTATGATCATGTGTCGCCAAGAACTTAATCAACTTTTCGTCTTCAGGTCTTAACTCTGATGTCGCCTTGTTGTAACTGACTCTCGCAGAATTGACGACTGACAAGTCACTGCCCATGACATCCACCAATCTAACATAGCCTTTGTCCAGTACTTTTTTCATGATATTTGCCTCCATCGGTTATTTGATTTGTGTTGCCTATTTGAAAGAATCTAAATCGAATGGCCTTTTGAGGTAATCAAGTCCGCCATTTTTATCTCTTTGTGTCAAATGATAAATGTCTGTCGCACGAATGTCAAGTTGAAGTAGTGGGTTTGAGTCGATTACGTTTCTAAACTTATTGATATTTGTGAGAATGGGCACATCCGTGCTTTTTTTCATTTTTTTGATTATTCTTTTACCGGTCTCATCGAAAGCCAGTATTCTGAAGTAGGCATGATCCGAAAACGCATATTGTTCATCCTCAATTTGGAGAAGGATCCCCATTAAAATGCGATTGATGCGCGTCATGGTATAGCGTTTTGATTTGATTTGGTCAACAAGTGATTTATAGTCTTTTGCCCTTATCGCTGCGGATAATATTTTGTTCTCGAGCCCTTCGTTGACATCTCGAATTTTTGAAAGGCCTTCGGTTGTTTTAGACCTGATGGCGTACAGAATCATATCCTCAAAATGCTCAATTCGATTAGCATGGGCAGTTGTGTTAAGCATGATTTCGCGTATGGCATTTGGCATCCATTCGCCTTCGCTGAGCAGCTTGGCATCTTCAAAGTAAGCCCTGCGAATCGCTGTCGCGCTTACATATGGACTGTTTAAGGAAGGGTCGTGATAGGCATTGCCTTGGCGCTTTACGAGATGCGGCTGAATTTCACTGTTTAATTGTAAAAGGGCTTTCAAATATTCTACGCCAAGTATGACATTTGATTGATTCATGTCCAGTTTCGATTGAAGCTCCGGTAAAGCGTGATGTATTGCCGCCGCGCGTGCAGATGGAAAAGATAGCCCGAGCTTAAGTGTGCTTGAAAGCATCTCTTGAAAGGGTTCGGTCGGTGACACGAGCAATTCTGCGATTTGCTTCAAAGTCGATAGATCATCATATTCAGAACCGAATGACAAGTGATCGACGACACCAGTTGCGTCCAGCAGTTCAACCGCACCTTTTGCAAACTGTTCTGCGCTTGATGTCGCAAAATAAGTAGGCAGTTCGATTACCAGATTCACACCTCCGCGAATCGCCATTTCAGCGCGAATCCATTTGTTGAAAATCGCGGGAAATCCCCTTTGGACGAAGTTGCCGCTCATGACTGCGACGACGCCGTCGGCATTAAGATCTTGTATGGATTTCTGAACCTGATACAAATGCCCATTGTGAAAGGGGTTGTATTCTGAAACAATGCCAATTATTTTCACTAAAAAGCCTCCGTGGTATTGAAAATTCATTCAATTACATTATAATATATATGTATGACCGAAATCACTATTTATATACTTTATCTTAAGAATATATCCAAGGAGGGCATTTAATGAATGTTTTAGTTATCAATTGTGGAAGCTCATCACTAAAATACCAGTTATTCAACATGAACGATGAGAGTGTATTGGCTAAGGGCCTAGTAGAAAGAATCGGAATCGAAGGTTCTAGGTTGAAACACGAAGTGGAAGGTAAAGACAAAAAGACGATCGAAGTGCTCATGAAAGATCACAAAGACGCACTTGCTCAAGTACTTGACGCAATCGTTCATCCAGAGCATGGCGCAATTGCATCGCTTAATGAAATTAATGCCGTAGGTCATCGCGTGGTTCATGCAGGTGAGAAATACAGCGGATCTGTCGTCATAACAGATTCTGTTATGGCAGCACTTGAAGAGTGTATTGAACTTGCACCGCTTCACAACCCACCAAACATCATGGGGATTACTGCGATTCAAGATTTATTACCAGGCATTCCAAATGTAGGCGTATTTGATACCGCATTTCATCAAACAATGCCAAAAGCAGCGTATGTTTATGCACTTCCATATGAGTATTATGAGAGAGATCATGTAAGAAGATACGGTTTCCACGGCACGAGCCACAGATATGTATCGCAAAAAACGGCTGAAATGTTAGGCAAGCCATTATCAGAAACGAAAATCATCACTTGCCATCTTGGAAACGGTGCATCCATCGCAGCGATCGATGGTGGCAAATCCATGGATACATCTATGGGCTTTACACCACTCGAAGGTTTGGTCATGGGAACGCGTTGTGGCGATATCGACCCACAAATCGTCACTTATATCATGGGCAAAGAGAAGTTGACGCTCGATCAAATGAACGACATCATGAACAAAAAATCAGGCGTTCTTGGTATTTCTGGTGTGAGCAGCGACTTTAGAGACATCGAAGATGCTGCAGCTGCCGGCAATGAGAGAGCCATCCTAGCGCTTGACATCTACCATGGCAACGTAAGAAAGTACATCGCTGCATATGCATCTGTATTAGGCCGCGTAGATGCCATCGTATTTACTGCTGGACTCGGTGAAAATGGCATCGAAAGTAGAGAAGCCATCTGTAAAAATCTTGAGTTCATGGGTGCTAAACTTGATTCTACGAAGAATAAAATAAGAGGAAAAGAAGCCTTTGTTCAAACGGATGATTCTAC
>DMYC01000383.1 GCA_003482695.1 Clostridiales bacterium UBA8960 | reverse complement strand
CCACCAGTTTGAATAATTGCGTACATATCGCACCTCCTCTATCCTTTCTCGCCAATGTAGGTACATTAACATGTTTTAAAACCCACTATTGTTCGGCTACCCGATAAATACTATCACAACTGCACCCTAAAGTCAATGCTTTGATGTGTGTAACTTATAATTTTTTTGCGTGCTTTCGTTGTGTTTCAAATTCACTTTAAGATCGATCCCATCAAATAGATTGTTCTGACGTAAATACACAAAAAGTGACGTCTCAACTTCCAAATTAACTTGGGTTGTATTCGTATGATGCTTCATGCGTGCAAGATCAACAAATAACGTATGGAGATCCCAAAACTTTAAATCTTTATCTTCAAAATTAAAGCTCAACAGATCTTTAAGTGAGGGTGAAACCCTTTTACGAGTGATTTCTAGAATACCAAGCGCAGTAAAGCCTTCTATAGTAATGCCATTTTTCTTGTTAAAACCTTTATCCAGCAAATGTTGTACAAAAGCGAGTTGCTCTTGCGTCGACATATCGATAAAATCAATCAATATGATGCCTGAAATGTTGAACAACAGGATTTTTTCCAAAATGATAATCGCAGCCAGATCATTGACTTCAAAGACTCGATCTCTTTTGCTTAAGTCCATGACGTATTTAGATGAATTTACATCAATCACTGTAAAAGCTTCCAGTTCATTGATCGTGACGGAAATGCCCTCTTTAGAATTGAACTTAACCGCCCTGAGAAAACGATCCAGGTCGAGTCCGACTTCTTGATAAAGTGAGGTGTCAACACGCTTCACTGTGATCTTGTTTTTATCTATCCCTAATGAGATTAACCATGTTTTGTCCTTTGGTGAAACCACAAATATCTTGTCTACGTTATAGGCTTGTGCCATAGATACGAGATCATCACCGGTGCTGCTATTTTGGTAAATGCACTTAACAGTCGACATAAGCTCAAATCGTTTCTTCAGACTTTCCCAAATCGAGATTAAAGTTTCCAGTTCATTTAAAACCGCATCAGGCGATATAACGTCACTAAACGTCGCACTTCTTACGATAACGCCATAACGGTTTGTTAGGGCGTTAGTCAAAGCCGTCTCCATAAGTTCAGTCTCAGCTTTAAAACCTGTTTTTCTAGATATTTTAACGCCTTTGAGAAATGGCTTTAGAACGATGTATTTACCAGCTATGGAGATGTCATTCGTAAGCTGAGCCCCTTTCGATTGATAGGGTTCCTTATCCACCTGTCCAAGAAACATTTGCCCTTTTTTCACAAGCTTTGAAAGAGGTGTAGCAGAATTTTTTGAAGGTGACAAACCAACTGCCCTAAGTAGTTGTGTTCTCTGAATAAATGCGTTTTCAGGTTCACCAATATCAACAAAGGCACCTTCCATGCCATCCATAATGGAGATGACTTTTGCTGCATAAACGTTTCCAAGTATTCTCGGTTTTAGTGCATTGTTAATACGTAAATCCTTAATCTCTTTAGTTGAGTCGTCAAATACAGTGACAATCTCCAGTACTTTATTGCATTCATAGGTCAAAACATTCATCTTATTCACACATTTCAAATAATGGTTTAAGTCCCGTCTCGTCTTTATAATGAAGTGCTGTACGTTCAACGTTGATCGAAATCACATCATATGGCAATTCGAAAAACTTAAGCATGACGTTGACAAAAGTCTCTGGATTAAGGCTGCCTTGGCTACCAGATTGCAATGTTGTACTTAAAATCAGGTCATTTTCACCTTTATAGACAAGTTTCAAAGCATGCACATACTCTAGTAGATTTAAGCTCCTGAACTTACCATTTTTTGCCTTTTTTTCAAAATTGATTTCACCTGCAGACAAAAACTTTTCAAACCATTCATCGAGTGGCAAATGATCGATGCGTTGCTTAAACTCGACTTTTAACAGATAGTCTGAATGACTCAATGAAGCCATCAGAGATTTTTTACTTGTCACATATTTTGCCTTTGTGATGGTGATGCCATCAGGAAACTTCATGGCCATGACTTTTTCAAGTGGGCACTCACTTTCAAGTTGAACTTCCATAATTTCACATTTGCTTGAATAACCCACTGACAAAGGTGATGCAAAAGTCATTTTGGGGATAGGATTAAATCCTTCAGAGTATTTTAAAGGAAGTTTGTTAAATCTAAAAACCCTCTCGAAGAGTTTCATCATTTCCAGATGTCCTAAAAAACACATAAACTTTTCTTTTGTATACTGAATTCTCAATGTCGTCATTAGCATGCACCACCGATCAAATTAACGTTTAAGCCGCACCCTGTGCAACCGAGTCTGCAATCTGGCGTAGAAACAGCCTGAACCGCATTCTCGTACTCACTCACTAGGTAGGATTTATCGATGCCAGCATCTATTATATCCCAAGGCAGATATTCGTCAAACGAACGTTCACGTACTGTATAAAAATCAGGATCAATTCGACAAGTTTCAAACGCTTTTAACCAAGTGGACATGTTGAAAAACTCTGCCCAACCATCAAATTTGCATCCGAGTGAATAGGCTTCAAGCAATACTGCCCCAAGTCTACGATCACCTCTTGCAAAAACGCCTTCAAGGACACTGGTTTCAGGATCGTGATAGTTATAAACGACTTTTCTATTGATGAGTTTTGTCTTTAAATGGTTAATTTTTTTATAAAATGTCTCTACTGAATCCTGAGCCATCCACTGAAATGGTGTAAAAGGCTTTGGAACAAAACACGAAGTGCTCACAGTGACCTGAACAGATTTTTTCATCGATTCCGGTTTTACTTGTTTGAACGTATATGTTCCGAGATTGGCAATATCACTGATTCCATCCAAATCTTCTTCCCTTTCTGTAGGAAGACCAATCATGAAGTACAACTTTACACGATGCCAACCTAAGGAAAAGATGCTTTTATATGTGTCAAGTATGTTTTCTTCTGAAACACCCTTATTGATGACATCTCTCATGCGTTGTGTGCCTGCTTCAGGTGCAAACGTCAAACCTGTTTTCTTAATCTTTTGAATTTCTCTTACGACATCGATAGAAAAACTATCTAATCTAAGTGATGGCAATGACAACGAAACGTTGTCCTTTTCATATTTATCGACCAATTGGCTGACCAAAGGACCAATCTCACTATAGTCCATCGTACTTAATGAAGCCAAAGACATCTCTTCAAAACCCGTGCTTGAAATAATCTTATCAATATTATCAATAATCGTTTCAGGTTTTCTTTCGCGAATCGGTCTATAAAGCATACCCGCTTGACAAAAACGGCACCCTTTTGTACAACCTCTGAACAATTCAATCATTGCTCTATCATGGACGATATCAGCAAATGGTACGATCATCGTCTCAAGTTTAAAACCTTTATCAAAATCGCGAATGATGCGCTTTTGAATTTTTTCAGGCACATTTTCCAATCTGTTGTAACCGACCATCACGCCATTGTCCGCATACATCGGTTCATAAAATTTTGGAACATAAATGCCTTTTATGTTTGCAGCATTTAAAAGCATTTCGGTTTTAGAAATTTTTCCCGCTTTATAGGGTCTATAAACTTCTAAAAATTCAAGCAATAGTTCTTCAGCCTCACCGATGAAAAACATGTCGACAAAATCTGCGATCGGCTCAGGGTTATAGGCACAAGGTCCACCTGCTATAATCAGTGGATCTTTGTCATGTCGATCTTTTGAAAGCAATTCAATACCAGATAAGTTGAGTATGTTTAAAATGTTCGTGTAACTCAGTTCGTACTGTAAGGTAAACCCGATTACATCCATATTATTGAGTGGTGATTTGGTTTCGAGTGTAAACAATTTCATGTTATGGGACCTTAATGCATCCTCCATATCCTTCCAAGGTGAAAACGTACGCTCGCAAAATACATCTTCTTGTTGGTTTAGCAAATTATATATGATTTGCATCCCAAGATGGCTCATTCCAACTTCATAGACATCGGGAAACGCAAAACTAAACCGAATCATATTGTCGCTTAATGCCTTGTTAAACGTATTGATTTCACCACCGATATAGCGAGATGGTTTTTCCACATGTTGAAGCAACGCTTCTAATTTCATTATTCCTCCTAATATTCATGCGTAAAGAAAGTGCCTTTTTTACGCCTTATATAAATTGATTCGATGATGCCGATCGCGATCATATTAGTAACGATCGATGTCGCACCATAACTGAAAAATGGCAATGTGATACCCGTCACTGGCATTTTCCCCATGGTCATCGCAATATTCTCTATAATTTGAAATGCAAACATGAAAACAAGTCCTATGATGATGCTCGAGCCAAAATTGTCCTTGATTTTTCGGCTTATCGTGACCATTCTCAACAAGAAGAAAAGGTAAAGTGCAATGACGGCGATGCCGCCGACAAACCCCGTCTCTTCGACAAAAACGGCAAATATGAAGTCGGACTCTTGAACAGGCAAATAATTCAACCTGTGGTAGACGCCTTGAAACAAGCCGCGACCATACATTTGACCAGACCCTAGTGTGATTTTAGACTGCAATACCTGATAGTTGCCAGGCAATGAGACATCGTTTGGATTTAGAAACGCTTCTATCCTCTGCTGTTGATGTAATTCCAGTCGCGGAAAAATAAGTGGTATAGAGCCTGCGGCACCTCCCACTCCAAGTGCGACTATCCAGTACTTCATCCCATTGATCAATAAAACGCCAAAAGCGGCGACAGTGAAAACGAGCGCATGACCCAAATCGGGTTGTCTTAACAAAAGGGCGAGTATAGGAATCAAAGTCAGTCCAGCTTTTATGAGATCTTTGAGTGATTTTACACCCCCAGATTTATCTACGAACTTGGAAAGAAAAATAATATAAGTGATTTTTGCAATTTCACTCGTTTGAAAGTCTATAGGCCCTAAATTAATCCAACTCGTCGCGCCAAATCGCGTAACCCCAACACCTGGTACAAAAACAATCACAAGCAATAAAATCGTAATGCCGTAAAACCACCAATAGAGTTCACCGATCATTTCGTAATTGACGAGAAGTAAGACCGCTATAGCGACAAGACCGATAACGAATGAAATCGCTTGCATCTGCACTTGCCGCGTAATACCGAAATCATTTATGTTGGTTGCACTGGCTATAGCCAACAATCCCAAACCAAATAGAACAAGGATGATTGCAAATAGCACATAATCAAAGTTAGTAATAATTTTCTTAATATTCAAATGTTTCACCTCGATTTAAAAAAAGGTCCAAAAGGACCTTCAATTACCGTTTCAAATTCTTGATAGGTATGCTAGCGACCAAGACAGGTTTACCAGATGCGCTATCTTTTGTTCGCGTGATTTTGATATCAAAGTCTGAAGGATCATAATCAACGTGTTCCGATATGGATGATAAAATATCTTTTTTAAGTAATTCGAGCAATTCCGGTGAGCAATTGGTACGATCATGAACTAAAACCAGTTTAAGTCGGTCTTTGGCTATATTTTTACTCGCAGGTTTGCTATTTAAAAATCCAAATAAGTCAAACATATACCCCTCCTACTTGCCAAATGAGAATGCTCTTTTTATTTTGTCCAAAAAGCTCTCTTGTACGTAGAATTCTAAGAACTCTACATCTTCACCTGTTATGCGTCGTGCGATATTGCTAAAGGCCATGCCTGATAATGAATTTGGCTTCAAAACAGCTGGTTCTCCGCGATTTGTACTCATAACCACTTCCTCATCATCAGGAACAACGCCAATAAGATTGATCGCTAAAATATCTTCGATATCTTGCACGTTCATCATTTCGCCTCTTTTTACCATATCCACTCTAAGGCGGTTGACGATAAGTTGCGGATCTGAAATTTCTGCCGCCTCAAGAAGACCGATTATTCTATCTGCATCTCTTACAGCCGAAACTTCAGGTGTAGTAACGACGATGGCGCGATCTGCACCTGCAATCGCATTTTTGAAACCTTGTTCGATACCTGCAGGACAATCGACTAAAACAAAATCATGCGTTTTTTTCAAATCACTGATCAGGTCTTTCATTTGCTCAGGGTTTACTGCATTCTTGTCTTTTGTCTGAGCCGCCGGCAATAAAGATAGATTTTCAAAGCGCTTATCGCGAATTAGGGCTTGTTTGACTTTACAAACGCCAGTGACGACATCGACGATATCATATACGATTCTATTTTCAAGTCCCATGACCAGGTCAAGATTTCTCAGACCAATATCGGCATCAATCACACATACTTTTTTACCTAACAATGCCAATGCAGCACCTATGTTGGCAGTTGTAGTCGTTTTACCAACGCCTCCCTTGCCTGAAGTTATAACGATTGCTTCACCCATTATACAAACCCTCCGTATTTCACTTATATTTTAATGGCATTTTTCTATTTTTATGACACCATTGTTAACTGTTGCTTTTTCAGGTGTTGTCGTATGAATCGTTTCATCATCGCTTGGTGGTACCGAGATATATTTTGAAATTCTTATCTGAGTCGGCTTAAGCAAACTGGCGATTACAACAGACTTGTCATTGCCGGCAGATCCAGCATGGATAAAACCGAACACTCTACCCATGACGATAATGTTTCCTTCTGCGACAATCTCTGCACCGGGGTTGACATCGCCTATCACGACAACATGTCCAGGAAAATGGACAGACTTGCCGGAACGCATCGTACCAAAGACAAAATGTGTGTCTGAAACATGCTTTTCAGAAGGTATTGAAACATTTTCAGCGACGACTTCTTTTTCCTCCACTTTTGGTGGCTCAACTTTAGCAGGTTCACTACGCGTTATTGGTTCTTCAAGACTTTCAACTTCAATTCCAAACTGGTCATAAATAATCGTTTCAATTATGGCCTTTTGTTTGTAATTTAGTGCTGGCCCTTTCAAACCAATGATTCTTGAGCCTCTATAAAAGGATCCTTTATCTTCAAGAAATTTCGTCAAATAGGATACGATGATATCGAAATTTTCATTTGGATCAACATTTAAGTAGAGACCACTAAATTTGCCTTTAAATTCAACTGGGCCCTTTTGAGCCATTTCATCACCACCATTGTTTATTATCTTTATTTTAACATCATTTATATTTTAACTTATTTTAATAGATTCTACAACTTAAACTCTTAGTCTTCTATTCGAGGCGCTTCAATGACTGGTTTATCTGTATCCGGTGGCGACAATTTAAAATACTCAGCAAATACATCTCTAGCAACAGGTGCCGAATAATAGCCTTGACCCCCTTGTGGGATTACGATTACTACAGCGATTTCAGGATCATCAAATGGTGCAAATGAAACGAACCATGAATAGTTGTCATATGGCAATCGATATTGATTCAAGTGTTCATCGGTAATTTTAAAGTCAGAAAGCTCTTTTATTGCATCGCGCATAGCGGACCCTTTATTAAGGTAATCTCTTTGAATCAAAGAATCCAGTTTGCGGGTCAGCTCCATTTGCTCTTCTTCGGACTCCGTTTCACTCCTAAGCTTTTCAAGGCTTGCCATTTCTTCACTACGGAATTTGACGATTTCAATTGTCTTTGATTCAACATCTTCGAGTGTAAGTCGTGGAGCGATTTCTTTCAAGTACTCTGTCAAATAAGCCACTTCATCAAGAGGTGGAATTAGACCCTCTTTTTGAGCCGTACCTGTTTTTGCTGCCACTTTCACAGGGAAAGTTCTAAAAATCCTGCTGACAGAGCTTTGAGTGCCTTGCGTGACTTGCAACATAGCTTTTCTGATGTGTTCCAAGCTGCCTTTTGTATCAAAGCTCTCCGTTACACCTGCGTTTTTGTTTAATACAGTATCCCCTATTTGCTTAACCAAAGTCAGTTCATTGAGGTAGCCGCCATTTGCAATCGTGGCAATATATCTCGCGATTTGAACCGGCGTATAGGTGTGGTCACCTTGGCCGATGGATAAGTTGAGCGTATCACTTTCATACCACTTCATTAAATTGAAGTAGTCGTACTTAATAATATCTGCAAGCCGTTCCATTTGAAAAAGTTCGTTGCTTGGTGACATCGCCATTAAGCGCTTGATTATTTCAGAACGAGGTGGGTTTTCATCAGACCAGCCTACGATATCAGAGACGACAGAACTAAACTTTTTTTCATCTGCAACAATATCCTCTGCAAAATAGTTCTTGCCAATCAAGTTTAGCTGATTTCTCAGTAATGCCATGATTGTACGCTTCTTTTTCTCTGGTTCAGGCAGTCCTAGAGAAACTTCCCCTATTTCAACGCCAGATTTTTCATGAAGCCCAAAGAGTTTGGAATATTCAGTCATGATGGTGGGATTCATCTCAAAGTTCAGTGGTAAATTGCGATAATAATCTTTTCCATTGGCGATATTAAAGAAGTAATAGTTGCATGAAACCTCAATTGCCTTAAAAAAGTCAGTTGGACCATGTTTCCCACCGTAATCATTCCAGTACCAGCATCCAAATCTTTGTTTTCCTATTTCAACGAAACCATCTGAATACAATTTTTGATTTGGATTCAAACCTTGCTCAAGTGCAGCATATCCAGTCATCATCTTATAGATCGATCCGGGCTGAATCGCCATCATCGTCGCAACATTGAATAGTGGCCTAGCCGCGAGAGGGTTGCGTTTGTTGACCGGATTTAACGAATTCCAATCTTCTTGATTGATGCCTGTTGAAAAAAGATTGACATCGTAGGATGGATAGCTGGCCGAAGCTAAAACTTCACCTGTCTTGACATTTACGACG
>DMYC01000072.1:2789-15981 GCA_003482695.1 Clostridiales bacterium UBA8960 | reverse complement strand
AAAGCAAAGCACTTGTGGTATAAAGTATGGCTAATGTTAGAATGATGTTCCCAATATAATTAAAATCGATCCCTGTGCCAGTTCCTTGAACTTTTCCGAGTAGACCTTCGTAAATTTTTGTCGTTGCGCGACCGAGCATTTTTGGCCCGACGATGCTGAATGTGGCACTACCAATTGCCAGAAAAATCACTAGCAATATTCGACTTCTATAGACATCAAGGTACTGGATAAGCCTTCTATAAGTGCCTTTTAAATCTTTTGCTTTTGGCCCCATCATCATTGGACCATGACCACCGCCGAATCCCGGCCCGCGTCTGCTTTGAACCGTACTCTCTCTTTTATGGTTATCACTCATGCCAATTCCTCCATGCTCAGTTGTGAAAGCGCGATTTCTTGATACGTTTTGCAGCGTTTCATGAGTTCGCTATGTGTACCCGAACCGACCAACCGGCCTTCATCGAGTACGAGAATTTGATCGGCACTTTTAATCGTTGCGATGCGTTGAGCCACCAGAATGACTGTTGACTTTTGTACGCGTTGCTTCAGAGCTTGCCTGAGTGCAACGTCCGTCTTATAATCCAGTGCAGAAAACGTATCATCAAAGATCAGGATATTAGGCTGCCTTAGTAGTGCGCGCGCGATGGACAACCGCTGCTTTTGGCCACCGGATACATTGGCTCCACTTTGCGCAATACTCGCGTTCATGCCTTCCGGTTTCTCGAACACGAAGTCGGCCGCTTGCGCGACTTGAAGCGTTTCACCAATTTGCGCATCTGATGCGGAGGCATCGGCAAACTGGAGATTGCTCAGAATCGTCCCACTAAACAAAGAGGCCTTTTGTGGCGCATACCCGATTAACTTGCGGAGTTCTGACTGCTTTACTGCCCGAATATCTACGCCATCAATCGTGATATTGCCACCCGTGATGTCGTAGAATCTAGGAATCAAGTTGATGAGCGTTGATTTCCCTGAACCGGTTGATCCAATAATGGCTGTCGTCTTTCCAGATTCAGCTGTAAATGAAACATTCTTGATGAGGTCTTCTTCTGCGCCAGGGAATCTAAAGGAAACATTGTCGAAAACAACAATACCTTGAGGGTGATCTGAAAATGAGACTGGCTCGGAAGGGTCGAGTATCGTAAGTTCCGTTTCAAGCACTTCAGAAACACGGCCTGCACTCACAGAAGCCCTTGGAATCATGATAAACACCATGGACAACATGAGGAAAGACATGATGATTTGCATGGCGTACTGCATAAAGGCCATCATATCTCCGACGAGCATCGCTGAGTTTGCGATCTGATGCGCACCTACCCAGACGATCATAAGTGTGACGCCGTTCATGATAAGCATCATGACCGGGAACATAAAGACCATGACTCTGTTTACAAAAAGGTTTGTTTTGGTCAGTTCATCATTGGCTCTTTCAAAGCGGGATTCTTCAAAAGATTGAGTATTGAATGCCCTTACCACCATCATGCCCGTTAAATTTTCCCTAACGACGAGGTTGAGCTTGTCCACTAACTTTTGTACGGCTTTGAATTTTGGCATTGCAATCGAGAAAACGATCATGATGAGACCGAGCAATATGATGACGGCGATCGCGATGATCCAAGACATTGGGACGCTCTTATCAAGCGCTCTGATGACGCCGCCTATACCCATGAGTGGGGCGTAGAAGATCATTCTGACCATCATGACCATGAGTGTCTGGATTTGTGTGATGTCGTTGGTGGTTCTCGTTATAAGTGATGCAGTGGAAAACTTGTCGAATTCTGCACTTGAGAATTGCTCCACTTTTGTGAACACGGCTTTTCTTAGGTTTCTGCCCATGCCTGCAGCGACTCTCGCTGCGATGAGTCCCACTGTGATAGAGGCGATTGCGCCAAGTAGCGAAATGATTAGCATTTTGCCACCTGTCCTAAGGATGTAATCCCTTTGAGTTTTCTCGATGTCGTGACCTAAGGATTCCAAATACCCGCTTGAGGCTTTCACGCCCATCTGAAGTTGCATGGTGTCATCGTAAGCGCTTATGTCGATAGGCATACCTTGCATCTGGCTCATAGCAGTGATAAGGGCTTTTGAGAGCGCCAAGTCAAATGCTGGTATATCAGAAATTTCAGAGACGTTAAGGACGGCGATGGATCTTCCATCGATCAGCGGATATTTTATCAGGTACGTTCCGTAATCGGCATCGCCCACCGCTTTGATCGGATAAGCGTCTAAAATCATGCGCCTTTCCGCTTCAGATGTTAAGGATAATATCCGGTTTAAGTCTTCTGCGATGAAAATTTCGGGCTTTACATCATCTATGCCGCTGTTTTGAATCCCGATATTGACGATGTTTGACAAATAATCAGGCAGTGCCAGTTCCGCTTGAGCTTGACCATAGAGAAGGACAATGGACAAGAGAATCAGCAATGTGAAGGGCTTTAAGAATCTTATGAGTTTCGTCATGGTGTGTCTCCTTCATCGTTCTTTTGAGACATCAACCTTTCAAGGATGGACAACGCCTCAAGTATCGTTTTAATTTCAGTGTCTGTTGCTCTGTTAAGTTTGTCGCTCCACAAGGCTTCCATTTGGGTAAATGCTTTTGTGGATGTTTTCTTAAAATCTTCTGTTAGATGGATCAATATGACGCGCTTGTCTGTTTCGCTTTTTTCACGTGAGATGACGTTGTCGCGTTCTAGGCGGTCGAGTATGCCGGAAACGGTGCTCATAGACAGCCCCATGCGCTCTTTGATGTCGCTAATTTTTTGTGGGCCGAATCGGAACAACAATCTGACGATCATGCCTTGTGGCCCTGTGAGGTTTACGCCGTTTAAAGTCTGGCTCATGTTTTCGTGCATGAGTTCTTTGAGTTTTTTTATGTGTTTCATTACTTCATAACTTCTATCAAAGGGGTCCATGTGTTTACATCCTTTCTGAGGGGGGCGCGATTGCGACTATAATACTTCGTGCACGAAGTTTCGTGTACGAAGTATATTTTACACATGTTTTTGCGGTTTGTAAACAAAAAAGTCAGCGTTTATGAAATCGTGTGACTAGGGGAATGATCAGGGAATGACCAGGGAATGATCAGGGGGTCCGACCCCCTGATCATTCCCTGGTCATTTCAGGGGTCCGCCCCCCAGCGTAGCCCCCGCAATTTTTATTCTCCTTGCGATTACACATCTATCCGATATAATAAGACTATGAATGCATGATTGTTGAAAGGAGTTGGACACCATGACGTTACATACTGATCCTTTAATAGAGTTATACGAGCAGCTGAACACAAGTGAAGATAAAGGATTGTCTCCCATGCAGGTTGCAAAGAACCGAGAAAAATATGGCATGAACGAACTGGTGACAGTGAAAAAAAGAGGCTTAGCCAATATGATCTTTGACCAGTTCAAAGATTTCACAGTGATCATCCTGATGATCGCCTCGGTGCTATCCATTTTTTTACACGAATGGATTGATGGCGTAGTCATACTATGCATCGTCGCACTAAACGCCGCTCTAGGGGCTTATCAAGAGAACAAAGCAAGCAATGCGCTTGAAGCGCTTAAAAAGATGGCCTCACCAAAGGCTAAAGTGTATAGAGATGGCATTCTCACAGAGATTGAAACACCTGAACTTGTTCCCGGTGATGTCGTGAAACTCGACACAGGTGACTATGTACCCGCGGATTTAAGACTGATTGAAGCGGTCAACCTGAAAGTGGATGAGTCCGCATTGACAGGCGAGTCGGTTTCGTCAGAAAAAAAGCATACTGCGGTGCTTGACGTTCAAGCTTCCATAGGGGATCGGATCAATTCGGCTTACTCTGGCACGATTGTCACATACGGCTATGGAAAGGGCCTTGTAGTCAATACCGGCATGGAAACTGAGATCGGAAAAATCGCCCAGATGTTAAATGAATCTGACGATGAATTGACACCTCTTCAAAAGAAACTCGCGGAATTTGGTAAAATGCTCGGCATCGCTTGTCTCAGCGTCAGTGCCCTCATTATTGCACTTGGCTTACTTCGCAAACAGGACATGCTCGAAATTTTCCTGACGGCTGTATCACTTGCTGTCGCAGCCATTCCTGAGGGGTTGCCTGCTGTCGTGACCACTGTTTTGGCTCTTGGGATGCAGCGCATGGTCAAGCGACATGCCATAATGAAGCGACTAAGCGCAGTGGAAACTTTAGGTTCTACAACGGTCATCTGTTCAGATAAAACGGGCACACTTACGCAGAACAAAATGACCGTGCAAAGCATCTACATGGACGCGTTGGCGTTTGAAGTGACGGGAACGGGTTACGCTTTTGCAGGAGAAGTCGTCGGCGCACCTCCACACTCAGAATGGCTCTATCGTGCGGCATCGCTTTGCAACGATGCGGATATTGAAGACGAAAAATGCATTGGCGACCCAACGGAAGGGGCACTCGTGGTTCTTGCCCAAAAAGGTGGCATCGACTATAAAACCCTTCGCAAATCACACCCTCGTGTAGATGAATTTCCATTTGACTCAGACCGCAAACTCATGTCGACCGTGCATATTATTGATGAAGCACGCGTTATGCTGACAAAAGGGGCGACAGATGAACTCTTGGCGAGATGTGAGACTATATACACCGGAGGCGAGACAAAACCACTAACTGAAGACATCAAAAAAGCCATTTTGGATCAAAATAATCAATACGCTTCAAATGCTTTACGTGTGATCGGCTATGCAATGAAAAACGTATCAGACTCTGAAAAAGCAGTGGATTCAGAACATGGTATGACATTCATCGGCATGTCGGGCATGATTGATCCGCCTAGAGAAGAAGCGATCAAAGCGATTGAAACGTGTAAGAAAGCCGGCATCAGGGTGATTATGATCACAGGTGACCACATCACCACAGCCACGGCGATCGCAAAGCGCATGGGCTTAATCGAAGAGGCATCCAGTGCGATCGAAGGCGCAGAAATCAACGCATTAGACGAAGCGGGACTTATAGAAATGCTAAAGCATAAAAGTGTGTTTGCAAGGGTGTCACCTGAGCATAAAGTGAGACTTGTCAAGGCACTAAAAGCGAATCGCGAAGTGGTGGCCATGACGGGAGATGGTGTAAACGATGCACCGGCACTTAAGGCAGCGGACATTGGCGTTGCCATGGGCATCGCCGGTACAGACGTCAGCAAAGAAGCTGCCGATATGATTCTGACGGATGACAATTTTGCGAGTATCGTAAGCGCAGTGGAGGAAGGTAGAATTATCTATAGTAATATAAGAAAATTTGTTGGGTTCTTGCTGTCCTGTAACATAGGAGAAATTTTGATCATCCTAATTGCAATGGTGGCGAATTGGGGCGTTCCTCTCGTGCCGATTCAACTATTGTGGGTCAATTTGATAACGGACTCGCTTCCGGCGTTTTCTTTAGGTGTTGAAAAGGGCGATCAGTCAATCATGTTGAGGAAACCTAGAGGTATTGACGAACCCATAATCGATAAGAAAATGGCGTTTTCTATCGGCTTTCAAAGCATCGGGTTGGCAGTTGCCGTTTTAACCGCATTCAGAGTCGGTCTTATGATTTCAACAGATGTTGACCGAATGATGCTCGCGAGAACATTTGCTTTCAGCACTTTGATTTTTGGTGAACTTTTCAGAGCGTATTCAGCCCGAAGTGAAGATCAGTATCTATGGCAATTCAATGTGCTCTCCAACAAGTTCTTGAACATGTCGGTTGTCATCGCCGTTACACTGCTGATGCTCGTGGTTTATGTGCCTGCGCTTCAGGTGATTTTCAAGACGGTGCCTTTATCGGCGAACCATTTGATATTGGTCGTTGCGCTTGGACTATTGCCGATCCTTTTTGGTGAATTTGCTAAGAAATTTAAGAAAAGTTCATTTTAGTTGTCAACGAATTGTGAATCGTTTATAATATAAAAGGAACTTTAACATTAGGAGAACGATATGAACAGCATGGCTGGATTTTTTGCAGAACTGTATATGAACTCAGGATTATTTGGATTCGACGGGAGAGGTCTGTCCAAAAATAGAATATCTGAGAATCATGCAGTCGCATAGAGTGTTGTCATTCAGTATTGGTAAATTGATATTTGAACTCTGGACGATTGCGTCCAGAGTTTTTTTGTATAAGCGGACCTCGGGTGGTGGGCTAAAGTGATAGGCAAACAAACATGACACGAGGAGAGAACATAAAATGAGACTACAAAAGAAACAACTAAAAGACAATATCAAAAAAAATTATGCATTTTCATTCATACAAAACATCGACCTGACACGTGGAATATGGATGATCTATTTGGCTTCAAAAGGCATGACATTGACACAACTCGGATTACTTGAGACGATTTTTCATCTCACTTCTTTTTTTATGGAAGTCCCTACTGGCGCTGTGGCGGACATATATGGCAGGCGGGTCAGCCGAATCATCGGCCGCTTGTTTTCTGTAATCAGCGTGATTATTTTGCTGTTTGCCGACTCTTTCATCTGGTTTGCGGGTTCGTTCATTATAACGGCACTCTCATATAACATGGAGTCAGGCGCAGGGGATGCACTGATCTATGACACGATGAAAGAAATCGGCCAAGAAGATCAGTACATGCGAATCAGCGGCAACAAAGAAATGATCTTTCAAATCGGCAGCATCATTTCATTCCTACTTGGCGGGTATCTGGCAACGAAAAGTTATGACATGGCATTTGTGATAACGATCGTAATCGGCATGATTACATTTCTATACGCCTTTTTATTCGTGGAACCAACCACTGGAAAGAAAAGTTCAGAGAAAAGCAATCGGACGCACTTTTTTGATCAATTGAGCGAGAGCATCAAAGTTTTACGTGAACAAAAGCGATTGGGCTTCTTAATTTTATTTTCACAGTTCATCATGAGTTTCGTCACCACTGTCTTTTTCTATTTGCAAAACTACATGAAGGGTGACGGTTACAGCGAAGCATCCATCGGTGTTCTCTACGCTGTTACCGCACTTGGCGGTGCGCTTTTAGCACCTCAGGTCTATAAAATCGAGAACATCATTAAAGAGAGAGGGATCTTGTTGTTTATGCCGATCATCACGACGCTTTGCCTGTTTGGTGTGGCGTTATCCAAATGGCATTTCATGTTCTTTATTCCCATGGCGCTGGCTGAAGGGTTGATTTTTATCGCACTTGGTGATTATATCAACAAAGTGATTCCCAGTGAGAATAGGGCGACGATTTTGTCGATGGCGAGCATGGCCTTCAGCTTTTTCATGATCACCATTTTTCCGGTCGTCGGTTTTATCGGAGATCAGTTTGGACTGAAAGTATCCTTTTTTATGATGGCAATAGTAGGCATGCTCCTCACGGCGGTGAACAGCTGGACTTTATTGCGAAACAAAAATTAACAGTCATTATTCTCCCTTAAAATGGGTATAAGTAGAGTGAGTTGCTAAATCCGCTAGCAAAACACTCTATTTTTTATACGGTGAACGGGAGGGTATTATGAAAAGCAATAAGCACCGATTAATGACCTGGCTTTTGGCCATAGTGATACTGACACTGATACTGCTATATATCAGTATAGGGGTGATTACGGAGTATCTCTGGCTGAGTTCATTGGCGTATGAAAGCGTATTCATTACCCGAATTCTCACAAAAGGTGCCATATTTGTCATCACCGTGTTGCCTTTGTTTTTTATCCTGAATTTAGTGATGAATAGACTGCATAAAGATTTTCTTAAAAGGAACGAAATCGTTAATGATCCAGGCAGTACAAAAAAAATAATAAAAATAGCAAGTGCCATCTTTAGTGCCATCATTTCACTATCCATATCAAGCAATCTCTGGATGGTTCTTTTAAAATTTATGAATGGCCAATCTTTTGGCATTCTCGATCCGATTTTCAATCACGATATGCGTGTGTATTTGTTCACGTTGCCTTTTATCCGGCAAATTGTCAACTATACGTTTTCAGTGCTATCGCTGCTGATCGGGATTATGGCCGTTTACCAACTGTTGTCGATTGGGCAGCGAAATGAATCGTCTGAACGCATATCAGTCGATTTCACAAACATTCAATTTAAAGAGGCGTTTTTATTGCCTCTCATTGGTCACGCAAAGGTCTTGATCGCACTTTGGTTTATCACTTTGGGTGGCATATTCATACTCAGGACCTATCAACTCTTACAAACGGCTGGAAACGTCGTTTTTGGAGCAGGATACACGGATGTGACGATTACGATGCTCGCTTATCGTATATATGCTGCCATTTCAGTTGTGACAGCTGTTCTATTAATGATTGGTTCAAAAAGCAAAAAAGTCCTGATGCTTGGCGCTGGACCTGCCATTTTGATTGTGTCCATGATCCTATTCAGTCAACTGATGGTTTTCGTGCAGAAGTTGGTGGTTGAGCCTGACGAAATCAACAAGGAAAGGCCATATCTGATTTATAACATTTCTCACACGCGAGAGGGCTATAATATTCACACAGTCGATTCTGTCGATTACCCATATGAGGAAACGTTAACCTACGATAAACTCGTCAAAAATGAGGAGACGATCAAGAATATTAGAGTCAACGATGCAAGACCAATGCTTCAAACATTTAATCAAATCCAAAGCATAAGGCTCTATTATGATTTTGTGGATGTCAATATCGACCGGTACACCATCGATGGCGCTTACACACAGGTTTTCATTACACCAAGAGAGCTCAATCAACAGAAATTGGATAGTCAGGCTAAAACTTGGGTCAATGAATACCTGAAATTCACACACGGCTACGGCGTCGTCATTTCGCCAGTCAATCGCGTCACAGAAGAAGGTCAGCCAGAACTGTTGATGCGAAATATACCACCGATTACTTCGACAGATTTGTTGATCCAGCGTCCTGAAATCTATTTCGGTGAGTTGACCAACCGATATGTTTTGGTCAACACACTTGAAAAGGAATTCGATTATCCGAGCGGCGACAACAATGTAGAGTCTTTATACGAAGGTGCGGATGGGATTCGGCTAAGTGGTTTGAAACGACTGATTTTCGCCATCAATCAAAGAAGTATGAAGCTGCTTGTATCCAACAACATCAACTCGGACAGTCGAATCATGTTGAACCGCAATATCATGAACAGGGTTCGAACAATTGCACCGTTTTTAACTTATGATGATAGCCCTTATATTGTGCTAAATCAAATGGACGGAAAGCTCTACTGGATTATTGACGCCTATACGACTTCGGGTGAGTATCCGTATTCTGAGAAGTCCCGATTCAAAGGTCAGGACATTTCTTATATCAGAAATTCCGTGAAAGTGGTAATCGATCTTATGAAGGAACGACCTCATATTATATCTACGATGAGGATGATCCTCTCGTTCAAACGTATGCAGCGATTTTCCCTAAGCTGTTCAAGTCGAAATCCGAGTTTCCAGAGGGTTTGATCAATCACGTCAGATACCCTCTTGACTACTTTGACTTGCAGTCGAAAATTTTAAGAAAATACCATGTGATTAACCCGGTGGTGTTCTACAATGGTGAAGATTTATGGGACATTTCGCTTGAAAAGTACATGGGCACTGTTCAAAGTATTGAGCCAAACTATGTCATGTTCAAGATTAATGACAAAGCGGAGTTCACTTTGATTTTACCGTATACGCCAAGAAGCAAACCGAATATGACGGCGCTCCTGGTGGCTCGAAATGATGGACCTTATTATGGGCAGATGTTTTTATATGTCATGCCGAAGGATCAGACGATTCAGGGGCCGATCATGATAGAGTCAAGGATTGATCAGGATCCGTTCATCTCACAAGAATTTACACTTTGGGGGCAACAGGGTTCTACGATTCTTCGTGGCAATCTCATCGTGGTGCCGATCGAAAATTCGATTTTGTACGTGGAACCTATTTATTTGCAGTCGGATAACCAGAACAGCTTACCGGAAATGAAACGCGTCATCGTCGCATATAAAAATGAGATCGTCATGGAACAGACGCTTGACATCGCGCTTATGCGCTTGTTTGGTGAGTTCGTGCCAGAGGATTCAGATAACGAAACATTAGAACAACTGCTTGAAAAAATCAAGGCACAGTTTGAAAAAGCGAAAATATCTTTAGAAGAACTGGAGAAATTGATTGAGTCTTTGAGTGAGTTGGTTGAGTGAGAAATGAGAGAACTGAAAATGATCATGGGGTCGAATGATCAGGGGGTCGGACCCCTTGGTCATTTTGATTGCGCCCACAAAATACAGTTGAGAGTGACCAAGGGGTCCGACCCCCTGATCATTCAATCAAAGTACATATGAATACATCTTGAACAGCGATACATATATTTGGTAACTGAATAAAGAACGGCTCAACCTTGAACGTTTCCGCAGAAGCTTCCAACCGACAAAAAGTCGAAAAAAGGAAGTGCACGAGGACCGAGTGTAAGGTTGAGCCGTTCTTTATTCTGTTGCCATGATACTAGTGACCAAGGGGACCATCCCCTTGATTACCCTTTGATTACTTATTTCTCATCATGCCTCTACCACCAAACCCAGCACCTCTGCCGGTGCCTGATTGGTCATTCAGGCCACATGCGCCTTGACCAAAGCCTTGACCCATCATACCTCTGCCAAGACCTTTACCAAAGAGGCCATTGCCTTTCAAAGAACCATCACAATTCTCAAGTCTTTCAATAATTAGATCCGCTTCTTCTCTCGTCAATTCACCTTTTTCGACCAGACCCTCAATATAGGCAATTTTAGACTCATGTGCAGACGCTACAAACGCATCATAAACCCCATAATCTTCAGCGAGTTGTCCAAACGACTTACCTGACTCTAGTCTTACGTCATAGGCTTCTTGCTCGGATAGACCGACAAGATCGCCAAAAATTTTCGCCGGACTAAATAGGGCATCCGCAAAAGAAAGGGCCATCGTGCCCAATATTAGAATTGATACAGACAGTAAAATTATAATTTTTTTCATATACACCACTCCTCAAATTTTTTTCAACAAGCATTGTGCTTGCCTTTAATCTAAGTATAGCCCCAACTTGTGATAGAAATATGATGAAAAAAAGTTTCTTTAGCACATTTGGAGAAAACCATCACAAGTTAATCACAATTTAACGCTATACTATTGAAAAGAAGGGTATAACAAAGGATGGAGAGTGATGATATGGCAAATATACTCGTAGTAGATGATGAACATAAATTTAGGACACTAATTGGTGAATACCTGAAAGCGGATGGATTCAAGTTTGAGGAGGCCCAAAACGGCAAAGAGGCTATTGAAATTTTCCAAAGCTCAGGGGCAGACGCATTTGACGCCATTTTGCTTGACGTGATGATGCCGATTGTCGATGGCTGGTCTGTATGCCGCGCCATACGCGAAACATCAGATGTTCCGATTATCATGCTCACGGCGAGAGGTGAGGAATACGATAAGCTGTTCGGGTTTGAGTTAGGTGTTGATGACTACATGGTAAAACCGTTTAGTCCGAAAGAACTTATGGCTCGGTTAAAAGCATTGATGCGGCGAAATAGCAAAATGGCCAACCAAGAACGCATGACGTTTGGAGGGCTTGAAGTGGATATCGAAGCAAGGAGCGTCTATGTAGATGGCAACCTAGTGAAACTCACACCTAAAGAATATGAACTGCTCGTTTACATGGTTGCGAATAAAAATAGGGCACTTACCAGACAGCAGATACTGGACGGTGCTTGGGGAATCGATTTTTTTGGTGACGACAGAACCGTGGATACGCATATAAAAATGCTTAGAGATAGCCTAAAACCATACAAAAGCTTTTTTGTGACCGTTTGGGGCGTCGGATACAAATTTGAATACAAAGAGGGATAATATGCATAAAATACAAACAAAACTCATGCTTGGAATGGTCTTTATCATCCTCATCACCACCGCATGCTTGTGGATTTATCAAGTTGTCTTTTTAGAGGACAATTATATGAAAAGCCAGGAAATTTCACTTAAGGAAAGCGTAAACGATGCAGGAGAAATCTTTGAGACAAAAAAAGCCGATGAATTTCAGCAGTATGCCGAAGATTTATATTATAGCGACAACGTGACCATAGAGGTCAGCCGGCTTAACGGGGAGTGGCTGTATACAACTGGCAACATCATGGGGCGTGGACATATGATGGGCCAACGAAGCTTGCGCGGGGACTTTTATAATCGCATCATAGCAGAGGGGGAGGCGGTTATGACTTCAGTCAACTCGAGATTGAACATGGATATCCTCGTCTACGCCTATGCTCTGCCTGATTCGAATGTGATTTTGTCGGGCTCCATTCCACTTGAGCCAATCAATGAAACAATCGGAATTTTGCAGAAACAACTTTTCTATCTCACAGTTGTTTTGGTTGTGCTTGCAATGCTCATCAGCGCCTTTTTCGCCAAATACTTCATCCGGCCGATTTCGCTTCTCAACCGCTCTGTAAAGCGCATCGCAGAAGGGGATCTCGAGACGCGCGTCAACATTCATTCAAAAGATGAGTTTGGGATGTTGGCCGATAATTTCAACCACATGGCACAAAGTCTATCAAAAGTTGACCGCCTTAGAAAAGATTTGGTTGCCAATGTCTCCCATGAACTGCGTACACCACTCGGCATCATAAAAGGGTATGCGGAGTTGACGCGCGATATTCAAGGCGAACTGCCACAAAGGCGTACATCGAACATGAATCTGATTATTGAAGAGGTGGATCGCTTAAGCGAAGTGGTTGACGATATACTCGATTTTTCTCAAATACAATCCGGATACATGAACTTAAACAAAGTGTCAATGTCTCCGAGTGCGCGACTTATGAACGCTTTTGATAAGTATTCCCTTATGGCTCGGGAAAAAGGGGTTGAACTCCTTTTGGAACTTTATGATGAGGACGTGGAAATTCAAGCGGACATTCAACGCATCGATCAGGTGCTCCACAATTTCATTGGCAATGCCATGCACCATACCGAACAAGGTGGAACCGTCATCATTCGAGGAGAAAGACAAAATAGTGGTGTCATAATAAGTATTATCGATGATGGTGTAGGCATTCCCGGTGAAGCGCTTGACCATATCTGGGAACGCTACTATAAAGTCGTAAATGATGGAAATAGACGTGGCACAGGACTGGGCCTCTCCATCGCCAAACACATTTTGGACGCGCATGGGTATAAATATGGCGTCGAAAGTGAAGTTGGTGTGGGAAGTCGGTTTTACTTTGAGATGAAGTGATAAG
>DMYC01000072.1:0-2690 GCA_003482695.1 Clostridiales bacterium UBA8960 | reverse complement strand
CCGTGATAGGGATACATGTATTTGGTAACAGAATGAAGAACGGCTCAACCTTGAACGTTTCCGCAGAAGCTTCCAACCGACAAAAAGTCGAAAAAGGAAGCGCACGAGGACCGAGTGATAGGTTGAGCCGTTCTTCATTCTGTTACCATTACATTAATGATCAAGGGGTCGGACCCCCTGATCACTTTTGATTTAATCATTTTGTTTTCCTCCCACACACAAAGGGTATCTATACCCTAGCAACAAAACGAGCGGAAATGGAGGTGCATCATGATTCACGGCGGTGTGGAAAGCATCAGCAAAGAGGCGTACGATTGTCTGAGGCAGCTCATCGAGATTCCTTCTATGAGCGGTGAAGAAGCTAAAGTAATCGATCAAATCAAGAGGGTGATGACCAAACTTGAGTACGACGAAATCATCATCGACGGCATGGGCAACATTTTAGGTCGAATGGGAAATGGCGAACGGGTCATGGCCTTTGACGGTCATATTGACACCGTTGATGTTGGTGCTCCAGAAAATTGGACATTTGAACCTTTTAAAGGCAAGGAAGATCCAGAACATATCTATGGTCGAGGCGCGTCCGATCAAACGGGTGGATTCGTGTCGGCACTCTATGCAGTCTACGTGGCAAAAAAGCTGAATCTAATCAAAAACTGGACAGTATGGGTTGTGGGTTCTATTCAGGAAGAAGATTGCGACGGCTTGTGTTGGCAGTACATATTAAAAGAGAAAATCATAAAACCAGAGTTCGTCGTACTGACTGAGCCCACATCGCTAGGGGTTTACCGAGGCCAGCGGGGGCGGATGGAAATTCAAATCAGCGTTACCGGAAAAAGCGCACATGGATCCGCACCAGAGCGAGGTGACAACGCCATCTACAAAATGGCAAAAATCGCAAATGCACTTGAAACCCTTAACATGCGTCTACCAGCGGACCCTTTTCTGGGAAAAGGCACACTTGTTGTATCCGAAATCTTTTACACATCGCCATCACGCTGTGCTGTAGCGGACAGCTGCACCGTCTCCATCGATCGAAGGCTGACCAAAGGCGAGACAGAACAATCTGCAATCGCAGAAATTGAGGGGCTACCAGAAGTCTCAAGCACATCGGCCAAAGTATCCATGTACCACTACAACAAACCATCATACAAGGGGCTAAAGCAGGATGTTCCTTGCTATTTTCCAACTTGGACCATAGAAGAAACCAGCTGGATCGTAAAAGCCATGGAACGTGCTCATGAGAAACAACACGGCTCAAAACCCATCACCGACAAATGGACCTTTTCCACAAACGGCGTCGCCATCATGGGCATGTATGGCATTCCATGTGTGGGTTATGGCCCCGGAGACGAATCGGAAGCGCATGCACCAGATGAAAAAATTCGCAAACTGGACTTAAATAAAGCCATGGCGACTTACGTCGCTTTATTGGCTGAGATAGAGGAGGCCAAAGATGTATAAGACACTTAAAGGACGTCACTTTATCGCACTAAGGGATTTCACAAACATGGAAATCGATTTGATGCTTGAAACATCATCAGACCTAAAACGTCGATTCTACATGGACGAAATCACACCACTATTACAAAACAAAACCATTGCACTCATGTTTTTCGAGCAATCCACAAGAACACGAAATTCCATGGAAATGGGCATCGCTCAACTTGGAGGACACGCAAATTACCTCGACACATCCACCATGCAGATTAGTCATGGAGAGTCCGCAAAAGACACGGGCATCATATTGTCGTCGTTTGGACACGGCATCGCATGCAGGCACTGCGTCTGGGAAGTGGGCAACGCGTACCTCAGAGAGATGGCGAAGTACGCATCGAGGCCGATCATCAACCTCCAGTGCGACCTGTATCATCCAATGCAAGGGCTTGCAGACCTTATGACCATCAAAGAAGTCAAAAAGAAAACGGAGGGCCTCAATCTCTCCATTATTTGGGCGTTCGCGACCAGCCATAAGAAGCCAATCAGCGTGCCTCTTGAACAAGCGCTCTTATTCCCGCGTTATGGCATGAACGTCACCTTGGCACACCCGGAGGGATTCGAGTTGCCGGACTGGGTTATAGAAGAAGCAAAGGCAAATGCCGAAAAATACCATGGCACATTCAGAGTCGTTCACGATATGGATGAAGCCTTTAAAAACGCCGACATCGTCATACCCAAAAACTGGGGCTCATGGAGCGGCAAAATTCCTGATGTTTCCATACATGATTTCAAAGATTGGAAATGCACTGAAGAAAGAATGGCGCTCGCAAATCCTGATGTTTGCTACATGCACGCATTACCAGCAGACCGAGGCAACGAAGTCGAAGATCGCGTCATAGACGGCAACCATTCCATCGTCTATCAAGAAGCTGAAAATAGGCTGCACACAGCGAAAGCGGTCATGGCACTACTGCTTTGATGTGCAGTTGAAATGGGAGGTAAAACCATGGTCGACCTTGTGATTCATGGCGGAAAAGTCTACCTGGATGGCGCATTCAAACGGGCGGACTTGTACATTAAAGAAGGGCGTTTCGAAAAAATCATCCAAATTACAGATCAAAACCTCGACAGCGATTCGGTGGAAACATCTGACGCGTCAGAAACATTTGACGCTAAGGGCCTTCTCATTTGCCCAGGCATCATCGACCCGCATGTGCACATGGCACTCGATTTGGGCCGTTTCGTCAGCT
>DMYC01000058.1 GCA_003482695.1 Clostridiales bacterium UBA8960 | reverse complement strand
TCATTCGTTTGGAGTCGGATATTAAGCGGATTCAAAGAAGAAAATTCTATCGCGTCAATTTAATGTCCAAAGGCCATTTCTTGATTGAAAAAAGATTGAGCGATCATGAAATTATCATGATGAAAGAGCGGATGGTCAAGAAATATAAAAATGAATCCGACTTGATTATTGATGAAACCATTTATGAAAAATTTGCTTTTGACACGATTGATATTAGTGGTGGTGGTTTGCGGATTTTCACGAGTCACGAGTTTATAGAAGGTGAAGTTTTAACTGGAGAACTGAAAATTGCCGAATCTTGGGTCAAATTTAAAGGAGAACTGGTAAGAGTTGAGAAAAAAGATAAGAATCGCTACGAAGTGGGTATTAAGTTCTTAGAGCTTGATGCGAACACTCAATCAAGAATTGTGGCATACGTGTTTGAGGTCGAAAGAAATCTAATAAAAAAGGGTTTGATATAAATGAAAATAAGAGTTCTCGTAGTGGATGATTCAGCATTTATGCGTAAAGTTATTGCAGATATGATTTCAAGTGATCCTGGCATGGAAGTTGTTGCAGTAGCAAGAAACGGTGAAGAAGCGCTCCAAATGATCGTAGATCATAAGCCTGATGTTGTTACGATGGATATTGAAATGCCAAAAATGGATGGGTTAACGGCACTTAAGCAAATTATGGAAAATAGCCCAATGCCTGTAATCATGCTTAGCAGTTTGACTAAAAGTGGCGCTGTAGAAACATTAAAAGCGCTTGATTATGGTGCATTTGATTTCATTACTAAGCCAACTTCTCTTGTGAAAGTTTCAACGCCTGAAGTAAAAGAGGAGCTGCTAAGTAAAATAAAAATTGCGAGCAGAACTAAAATCGCCAAGCCTTTGAGTGCACACAAAATAGTTAGTGTAAGTCATATGCGGCCAGTTATAGAAAGAAAACCATACTCAGGAAGCACCAAGTTTAAAAAGCTTATTGCGATTGGGACTTCAACTGGAGGGCCAAGGGCACTCCAAGATGTTATTCCATACCTTCCTAAAGATATTGATGCCGGGATATTAATTGTTCAGCATATGCCACCTGGATTCACCAAATCACTTGCAGAGCGGCTTGATAGCATGAGCCAAATCAGAGTCAAAGAGGCTGAAGATGGAGATGTGATCAATGCAGGTATCGCATATTTAGCTCCTGGAGATAGTCATTTAAAAGTCACTAAACAAGGCGGACAATTTGTGATAAAATTAGATAGTGGCGATCGTGTTAGCGGTCACAAACCATCCGTTGATGCAATGATGTATTCTATTGTAGAATTACAAGAAAAAAATGTCATTGGTGTCATCATGACGGGTATGGGTGCAGATGGTGCAGATGGTGTCAGTAAACTAAAAGCAAATCGTGGGTATGTCATCGCACAAGATGAAGAGAGTTGTGTCGTATTCGGGATGCCGAAGTCAGCGATCAAATTAGGTGTTGTCGATAAGGTGGTCAGCCTTTCAAATATCGCAAATGAAATAGTAAAAGCCATGGAGGTATAAGATATGGATATGAGTCAATATTTAGAAATATTTATCGATGAGTCAAAGGAACATTTGCAAACGATGAACGAAATCCTGTTAATATTGGAAGGTGACGTGGAAAATTTGTCTCATTTAGGGGAAATTTTTCGAATTGCTCACACTTTAAAAGGGATGTCTGGCACGATGGGTTTTACTAAAGTTGCAGATTTAACGCACAAGATGGAAAGTGTACTCGATTTAGTCAGAAATGGCGTGTTGAAAGTCAACAGCAATATCGTCGATATATTATTTGAGTGTTTCGACGCACTTGAAGAGTACATTGAAAATCTTGAAAAAACGGGTAGAGAAGGCGATTTGGATTCTTCAGAACTCGTAAAAAAACTTGCACTGCTTGCTGACAACAACACACAAAAACCTGAACGTAAGAGCGCTGACCGTAAAGAAGAAAAACCGCAAGTGAACGAGGAGAAACGTTCTTTTGTAGAAGAATTCCATATACCGCTTAGCGATATCGATGGCGTCATAAGTAAAGCATTTGAGATGGGCGTCAAGCCTTATCTTGTTCGCGTGACGCTTGATTCGGGTTGTATGCTTAAAGCGGCAAGGGCTTTCATCGTTTTCAACACACTCGAGAGATTTGGGGAAATATTAAAATCACATCCATTGGCTGAAGAAATTGAAGACGAGAGATTTGACGATTCTTTCGAAATATTGTATTTTACAAAACTCGATGAACACTATATTCAAACTGAACTGCTTAATATTTCTGAAATTTCAGATGTTTTTGTGAAAGCACTTGCTGAAATCGAGTATAGTATAACTGAAAAGAAAGCAGATGTTGAAGTCGATTTAGAACATGTTGAAGTGAAAGAAACGGAAATAGAGGCAAAGAGTAAAGACGAAGGACAGACTAAAGGCGACAAAGGAAAGACATCAAAGACGGTTCGCGTTGAGATTGGTCGCTTGGACAATTTGATGAACTTAGTGAGTGAGCTCATTATTATTAAGACGAGGCTCGAGGACTTGGATACGACGAGTTATCATAAATCCACAGATCAGGGCAGCAAAAACAATATGAATGAAGCGATAGAATATCTTGAAAGAATTACAACCAGTTTGCATGATGCAGTCATGAAAGTTAGAATGGTTCCTGTCGAAAGAACCTTTAACAGATTCCCAAGATTGGTTAGGGATTTGTCTAAAGAACTTGGGAAAAACATCAAATTGTTCATGTCCGGTGAAGAAACAGAAGTTGACAGAACAGTCATCGACGAGATTGGCGATCCTTTAATCCATTTAATCAGAAACTCGCTTGACCATGGTATTGAGTCTCCTGCAGAGCGTGCAAAACTTGGCAAAGAGGAAACAGGATTTGTTGCACTTAGAGCTTATCCAGACGGAAACACGGTCGTAATTGAAGTTGAGGACGACGGTAAGGGTATCAATCCTGAAATCATCAAGAAAAAAGCACTTGAGAAAAAAGTCATCACAAAAGAAGAAGCGGAATTCATGTCAGATAAAGAACTCATCAACCTTCTATTCAATGCTGGCTTTAGCACGGTTGATAAAGTGACGGATCTTTCGGGAAGAGGCGTTGGACTGGATGTTGTTAAATCTAAGATTGAAGCGATAAACGGTACAGTGGAGGTCGTTTCAAACCTTGGACAGGGCAGCAAGTTTATTATTCGATTGCCATTGACTCTCGCCATTATTCAAGCCTTGATGGTCAACTTGAACAAAGAAAAATTTGCGATTCCATTAAACAACATTAAAGAAATTACAACGATAGAAACGAATAAAATCACCATGGTTCAAGATCAGGAAGTTGTACTTTATCGAAATAAGACACTTCCAATTATTCGTATGAAAGAAGTGCTTGATATTGAACACGAAAACGAAAACTTGGATGAACTGATTGTAGTCATCGTGAAAAAAGGCGATGTTGAAGCCGGATTAGTTGTCGACAGTTTAATCGGCCAACAAGAAATCGTCATCAAATCACTCGGCAAATATCTAACGGGTATAAAAGCAATTGCAGGTGCTACAATTCTTGGTAACGGTAGTGTCGCATTAATTGTAGATCCAAACCAATTATTTTAATCAGAGGTGATATGATGAGTGAAATGAGAGAATTTGTAACGTTTCGTTTGAATCAGGAATTTTATGGCATAAACATTCAAAACGTTGAAAATATTGAGAAAGTTTTACCGATTACGAGAATACCTTACACATTGAATTACATTAAAGGGGTTGTCAATTTGCGAGGCATCATCGTTCCAGTGGTTGATTTGCGAGCAAGGTTTGGCCTTGAAAAACGCGACCATACAGATGAGTCCAGAATTATAATTGTCAATCTCGAAGATAATAAAATCGGCATGCTTGTCGATTCATCTTCAGAGGTATTGCAGATTGACGAAGTAGATATTGATGCTGCACCAAATGTAAGAAAAGAGATCAATAATGAATTCATAAAAAATATCGGCAAAAAGAATGGTAGAATTATTATGTTGATTGATCTTCATAAAGTGCTTAATATCGACCATAACGAATAGGAGTAATAAATGGGCATACAATTTGATAACATGAACAATAGCATCATTCTCGATGTTCTAAAAGAAATCGGCAATATTGGTGCAGGCAACGCCGCAACTTCACTTGCAAAAATGATAGATAAGAAAATTGATATGAAAGTGCCTGTTGTAAGCTTGATTGATTTTACGAAAGTACCTGAAATGCTCGGAGGACCAGAAAATATTGTTTGTGGCATCTTTTTCAAAATTGAAGGTGATATGACGGGGAGTATCATGTTTGTTCTCGATCAAGCGTCTGCCATTAATCTTGTTGATTTGCTTATGCCTCGTGACAATGCAGAGTTCGATGAGTTTACGATTTCAGCTCTAAAGGAGATCGGCAATATTTTAGCAGGGTCGTATATTGCCTCTCTGTCAGGTCTGACAAATTTAAAGATTAAGATTTCAGTTCCGGCTCTTTCAATCGATATGGCAGGTGCAATTTTAAGTGTGCCTGCAATCCACTTTGGACAGCATAGTGATAATGTCTTGATTATTCAAAATGAATTCATTGAAGTCCTTGAAGCAAAAAGTGTCGATGGCTACTTTTTCTTGATTCCGGACCTTGATTCATATGAAATCTTATTGGGGAGCTTGGGAGTGACGATATGAGCAACATGGTAAAAGTTGGTATGGCCGATTTGAAAGTCGTTTCTCATCCGGATTCTTTGACAACATTGGGGTTGGGATCTTGTGTAGGAATATGTTTGTATGACTCAACAACTAAAGTTACTGGGATGGCACATATTATGTT
>DMYC01000260.1 GCA_003482695.1 Clostridiales bacterium UBA8960 | reverse complement strand
TGATCAGGGGGTCCGACCCCCTGATCATTGATCATACATAGGCATCTATTTTCATTCCTTTTCCAACAAACCGGCGAATCTCATTTATCGTTTGACTCGTATTTTGAGCCTGCTGAGCTTTTGCCCTATCAAGCCTTTTAAAAAATTCGCCACTTACCTTTTTGGAGTTGATGTAATTTGCGCTTGTGGCCTGACTGATGGCATCATTAATATAAGCCCTTTGTTCGGACTTCTCCTTTTCGACGATACGATCGAGTACGGTTGTCTTCGTGGGCATATTGTTATATGCTTTCCACATATTAGCCAAACTGGCATCCGGATTAAAACGGTTCATAATCGCCTCCGATAGATGCAAATCCTAGTTAAAATAATAATCACACAATTTCGTAAAAAAAGCAATATTTATATAAAAAAACAGTTGTACCGTGCAACTGTTGTGTGATACAATCTATTTGAGAGGAGGTTCTACTATGGATGATGCACTAAAACTTAGAGAATCACTACGAAAACTGGAGCGAATATTGGGAATGCTCGATAAAACCCAAGCTTCATGTTGTGGAACAAATCTTTCACAGTGCCAAGCCCTTGTGGAGATTGGAAGACGCGATGGGCTTACAGTGAATGGTTTAGCCGATATCCTCATGCTCGATAAAAGTACAACGAGTCGTATCATACAATACCTCGTCGATCAAAATTGGGTCATTCGGTCTGAAAATGCCGAAGACAGAAGGATTCAAGAAGTTTCACTCACTTCTTCAGGACTAACACAATATGAGACTATAGAAGCATCTATGAACGATTTTTACCAAAAAGTGTTCACGAACATCGTCCCCTCACAAAGGGAGAGCCTAGTTGAAAACATCGCCGAACTCGTCAGTGCAATTGAAAAAATCAAAATGGATAATTATTTTCCCTGTTTATAGGCAACTTCGGTTGCCTTAAAAAACCACACATAGTTGCATAAAGCAACTATTGCTCGGCACAACTAAACCCATAAAGGAGAACCCATGAATTACATCACTTATATCTTAAATGAGCTGGCGTATTACGCCAAAAATGACTGGTACATCATACTCATAGGTATCTTGATTGCAGCCAGCATGAAAGTATTTGTCGATCCTGAAAAACTAAAAGAAAAACTGTTAAAGCACTCAAAAGTTGCCATTCCTGCATCTGTAGGGTTAGGTGCTTTCACCCCACTTTGTGCTTGTGGGACGATGGCTGTGGTACTCTCACTGTTTCTCACCAATATGCCTTGGGGCGCGGTCATGGCATTTCTCATTTCATCACCACTGACAAGTCCGGCAGAATTTTTCTTTGAAGGCAGCTTTATGGGCTGGAAGTTCGCAACTGCCATGATGGTTGCCTCCATCATGATGGGATTGATTGCGGGTTACCTCGCAACATTGCTGGAAAAGAAAACGGCTTTTTTCGAAGGACAATTCAGGCTAAAGGATAAGCCCACAGAAACACCATCAGTCAGAATAGATTCCAACATGCACGAAAGCCTGTTCTCAATCGCAGAAGCAGCCCCTGTAAAAGTGCCATATGAAAAAACAAAAGCCTTTCTCTTCGAAATTTGGAACACTGGCGTAAAAAAAATCATGCTCTACTTCATTATTTTCATCATCATCGGAAAAACCGTCGAGTATGTCTTACCAATGAACTGGGAAATGCCTTTCCTAACAGAAGACTCACTCCTCTCAGTGGTAATCGGTTCAACCGTTGGTCTTCCCCTTTATGTGAACTACGCTTCCGCTCTACCACTGCTTAAAACCATGGTGAACTCAGGCGTATCTGAGGCAGCTATTCTTGCATTTCTAATCGCCGGAAAAGCGACTGGTATCCCTGTCATCGCAGGTATGGCCGCATTCCTTAGAAAACGTGCCCTTGCCTACTATGTGCTGTTTATCTGGATTAGCGCCATCATCGCTGGCTATATTTATACTTTATTGTAATTAAAAGGTTCATGGTATAATAAGCTCATAAGGAGGCGCTTATGAGTGAAGCAGATAAATTATTCGAAAAATGGTCAGGCGACGTCCATCCGAAAATCTTTAAGAATATAAGAAATCGGATTCAAATCACAGAAGTGAAACGTTATTCCGTTGGTTATCTACGAATTGAAACCTTAACTGAAACGAGAAGCGTCTACCCAATACTCAAACAAATGGGGCATCAAATAACCTCAAACAGCACCGAAGCAATCGACTTCGACTTAATAAACCCTTGGATCTATGACGCGCATTTCACAGAAGATCAAACAGAAGTAACAAAAGTGATTGAAATACCAAATACTGAGAGGGTCGTCAAATGCCAGCATTGCCACGGCCAAGGCCATCTTTCGTGCGACACTTGCGCCTCAAAAGGCTTTACCAATTGCCTTAACTGCTTTGGAACTGGAAAATCCATGTGCACACACTGCAACGGGTCCGGCATAGAAGTCTGTACCCATTGCAGCGGCAAAGGGATTATTAGAACCGAGCGCATGCGCGAATGGTACACAGAGGATGGCAGCAAACATCAAAAAACCGTACTAGATGACATAGCATGTCCGGATTGTCTTGGAAAAGGACATGTCCCCTGTGGATCATGTGAGATGGGTTCCATACCATGCCACCACTGCGAAGGTCAAGGGCGAACGATTTGCGATGACTGTCAAGGGCAAGGCATGGTTCTTTGTGAGGGTTGCAATGGAAAGAAGACGCGCATCAGCACATTGAATGTTAAACTAAAGCGGATCACAAGCACTGAAATCCTCGTCCTTGAAACACCTGATTTCATACGGAAATTCAATGCGTTCAACATAAAACCCACAGAATCGATTTGGTCATCAGGTCAAGCAAAGTCTCTTTATGAGAAAGGACCACTCTCTCAAATGGCCCTCACAGACTTATTGTCAGGCGACTTCATCAACCAGTATGACTTTATGAAACGGTCGAAAACTTTACTTGGAGTCTGTCAAACGCTTCGAAACAACGAGCGAATCATCAAACAAATCGCCTCTTTTGTCGTCGTGGACTTTCTCGAGATATCGTATCATTTTGAAGGCGAAACCTATGCAGTATTTGTAAATACACTCACTGAAGAATTTTATGTGGACCTAAATCCCTTCCAAAGCATACTTGATGGTGTCTTTGAGAAGGCTGTATCCGCTTTCGAAAAACACGATTATGACCGTGCAGAGCAAATGGCAGAGCAATCGAGATCCATATATTCTGGAACAGAAAAAGAATCAGCAACCTCTAAACTTCTTACTCAGATTAAAAAAGCAAAAAACAGACAAGTCTTGCTTGGTATGATATTGGCACTTCAATTTTTCATCGTCCTCAAATTCATCGCTTTAGCAAATGTAATCGAACGGCTTGCATACGTATTTTTCCCAGTCTTGGTTGTTGCCATCGCCACACTTGCCATAGAGCGCTTTAAACCTTATATCCCCATTAAGAAACCCGGGTTACGGTTTTTATTTGGCGGACTTTTCATCACCATACTCATCATTCTCATACAACTTATATTATAAATCAAAAAAGAACAGGCGATTGCCTGCTCTTTTTTGATTCTTTTCGGGAGATCAGAAACAAAATTTGACTAAGTTCAGTAAAGAACTAAACTAAATGTTTTTCTAAATGATTTTTAAGTGAATCGAGCCCACTGAGCACGATTTCACAATTCGTCAAGTGATTCTTTGATCCTATGCCTATGGCATTCATCCCAGCTGAATGTATGCTCTCTATCCCCGCAAAGGCATCTTCAATACCGATGCTCTCACTAGGTGACACACCTAGAAGCTCAGCCGCCCTTTCAAATATATCAGGTGCAGGTTTGCCGTTCTTGATTGATGCAGGGTCTACAACGGCATCAAAGTAAGAATCTATTTCCATCGCAGACAATAAAAATGGCGCATTCTTGCTTGCAGAAGCAAGTGCAATTTTCATGCCTTTCATCTTCAAAAATTCCATAAGTTCAATAGCACCATGCGATAAATCACTCGGTGAATACGACTTTATAAGATCCAAATAGATATCGTTTTTGCGGTTTGCCATCTCCACTTTTTCATCATGCGAGAATTGCGGCAATTGATCCCCATAGCCAAGAACAATATCCAGAGACGCGAGTCTGGAAATGCCTCTGACTTCATCTTCCAAATGGTTTGGTACATCAAAACCTAATGATTCTGCCAAAGACTGCCATGCTTTGAAGTGCGCTTTGCTCGTTTCAGTTAAAACACCATCCAAATCGAAGATAATGGCTTTAATTTGTGGGGCTAATGATTCGAGCAAAACAGGTTCATCCCAAACTGAGACTGTAATCGATTCGCCCTCAAGGAGTTTCACCTCTACACGCTCCGTAACAGTAACCTCAATTATTCTGCCCTGATATTTCACTTTAAACGACAAACTGTCCCATGCATCCGGCTTATAAGGTCTAAGGCTCAAGCCGGATTTGTCCACTCTGAGACCTCCGAAACCCGCAGTGACACTGAGCAACGTTCCAGCCATATTTGCCATGTGTAGGCCATCTTTCGTGTTCTTATGCGTGTCATGCAAATCCAAAAAAACAGACTCTTTAAAATAATCATATGCTTTTTGCCTCTCACCGATTCTTGACGCCATAATGCCATAAATGCAGCTTGACAGCGATGAATCGTGCGTCGTCAATCGCTCGTAGTAGTTAAAAGCATTTTTCATCTCATCTTTCGTCGCATAAGCGTCGAGAAGCATGTGCGCTAAAACAGTATCCGCTTGCTTGAGCACTTGATGCCTGTAAATCGTCAGTGGATGATAGTGAAGAAGCAGTGGCCGTCTCGAGTACGTGACGTCATCAAAGGGCCAAACCGGCTTGCTCATAAAAGAATCATCCTGAGCAAAAAGACCCTGTGCTTCATCAAAGGGCAGAAACATCTTATCTGAGGCATCACGCATCGCATTTGCCTCCTCATCTAAAATACCCAAACGGTCAAGCAGAGGATCCCTATATTCAGGCCCATTCAACATCTGATAGAAATTGAACGCCCAATACAAATGGTATTTTGCCATCGCATTCGTATAATAATTGTTGTTTACAATCGCCGTATATTCATCGGGTCCAGTCACGTTATGAATGCGAAAAGCACCTTCATAATAATGCCCAATATCCATCCATAACCTTGCCGTTTCGATGATGACTTCAATCCCCTTCTCCACCATAAATGGCATATCCTGAGAATAGAGAAAATACTGAATAAACGCATAGGCTATATCGGCATTGATATGATACTGAGCTGTTCCTGCCGGAAAATACCCTGAACACTCGATGCCCGAAATGGTTCGCCAAGCATAAGCAGCACCCTTAGCATGTCCGAGCTCAAGCGCTCGCGCTTTGGACTGCGGTAAAATATGATATCTAAACGAAAGCAGCTCTTTCGCCTTATCCGGTTGCGACATCATGAGCACGGGCAACACATATATTTCAGTATCCCAAAAATAGTGGCCCTCATACCCTTCTCCAGATAATCCTTTGGCTGCAATATTTGAGAACGCATCCACACCTATTGATTGCAAAAGGTGGAATTGCATCATACGGATTGCCATTTGGTCTTCGGTATCGCTTTGGATATCAATGCCCGTATGATACCAATAATCATCTAAAAAAACCCTTTGGTCCGCCAGATAATCATCATAAAACTTATTTGCGGAAGACTTGATCAACCTCTTCGCTTCACCAATAGGGTCACTTACCCTGATGCTATCCGTGAAGCAACATTTTTTTTCCAAAAAAACATGACCAGAACTTTCAATAACCGTGGTGGCTTTGCCATCTTCCACATTGCTGGTTAGAACAAAATCGGCATTCGACTGAACCTGATGCGACACGATGGTCGCAATCGTCAAATTGCTGTTCTTGGTCTTCATAGCGGCGAATACTTTATCCTCTTTGCATTCGAGCATCACTTGGTCAAGCAACTTCGAATGCCCTTGGCCTGTTCGTGGGTCGTTTGGATTGGTGTAGTTTTCAACACTCGTATCACATATGCTGATCAGCTCAATTTTCCCGTCATAAACCACTTCAATCTTATAAAGCAGAAAATTTGTCTCTGTTAGCGATGCCAAACGCTTGAACTCAATACTTGCACGTTTGCCTTGTCTCGTCTCGTAGATATAGGTTCTTCTTGACTCACCTGCTTGAAAATCCAGATATCGCTCATAAGAATCCGTCTGTTGTGGCGAAAGCATTGCTTTTTCTCCATCCAGCCAAACTTCACATGTTTGAGTATCCATGACACGAGGTTGTTTATCCTGTTCTGTTGGAAAGCCATAAGCCATCTCCGCATGAACCATCGGAACCCTGTCATAAAGTCCATTGATATAGGTACCTCTGATTGAACTTCCAGAAGCATACCCTTCTTCAAAACTCCCCCTTACGCCAATGTACCCATTGCCTATCATAAATAAGCTTTCTTCCAGTTCTTGCTGCATCGCATCATAGCGATTTGTCTTCAGTTGCCACATATGACTCTCCTAATTATTAATAAATCAAAGAAACTTCTGTCTCCTTATCAAACAAATGAAGCTTCTCTCCATCGAAGACCGGATAAATCGTATCGCCAATTCTAATGCCACTGGCTGCTTCTGTTTTCATAATATAAGTGCGTTCTCCTATTTTGAAATAGATGTTGAGGTCACTTCCTAAAAGTTCTGTCACTTCTACCAAGGCTGCGATGCCTTCACCTACAGAACCGAGCTTAATGTCTTCAGGTCTAATGCCCACGACAACTTCCTTACCTACCA
>DMYC01000338.1 GCA_003482695.1 Clostridiales bacterium UBA8960 | reverse complement strand
TGCAAATGGCGAATACGATATGGCAGGATTCGCAGTTGGTGTCGTGGATGAGCCTAAAATCATATCCGGTCAATCGATTACAGAGGGTGATGTGATGATCGGGATCGCATCAAGTGGCATTCATTCGAATGGATACTCTCTTGTCAGAAAAGTATTGCTTGAGCATCATCACATCGCATTAAGTGCTTATGTTCCAGAGCTGAAGAGTACTTTGGGTGAAGTGTTGCTTACTCCGACTAAAATCTACGTGAAGTCGATCATGGCTTTGCTTGAATCGGTTGATGTTAAAGGCATGGTACACATGACAGGTGGAGGTTTCTTCGAAAATATTCCTAGGGTTCTTCCAAGTGGACTTAACGCACATGTGAAGCTTGGTTCGTGGAATATCCCTCCAATTTTTGATTTTATAATGGAAAAAGGAAACATAGCCAAGGAAGAAATGTTTGGCACGTTCAATATGGGTGTTGGATTTATCTGCGTTGTCTCGAAAGAAAGCAGTTTAGAGGCAATAGAGATTCTAAAAGCGAATGGCGAATCGGTTTCAGTCATCGGAGAGATTGTGAAGGGTGAAAAAGGGGTTACGCTATGCGAAAGCTGAGAATTGCAGTTCTCGTATCCGGTAGCGGATCGAACTTGCAATCGATTATAGATTCAATTCAAAGTGACCATTTGAAGGTTGAAATCGCTTGTGTCATTTCTAATCGGAAAGATGCATTTGCACTGGAAAGGGCTAGAAAAGTCGGAATTGAAGCGTATTATGTCGGTAAAGGATCGCATTCGGATGAAATGGCGAGAAATGATGCACTTAAGTTGATTCTCGATCAAGAACGGGTTGAGCTTATCGTACTTGCTGGTTATCTTGCCATCCTTCCTGAAAACATCATAAAGGCATATAAGAATAGAATCATCAATATACATCCTTCATTGATTCCCAAACATTGTGGACATGGTTATTACGGCATTCGTGTTCATGAATCCGTTCTTGCTTCGGGGGATAAAGTAAGTGGTGCTACAGTCCATTTTGTAGATGAAGGCGTCGATACGGGAAAGATAATTGCACAGTCGCAAATAGATGTTGAAGAACAGGATACCCCTGAGACGTTGAGTCAGAGGGTTCTTAAGCTTGAACATTTTTTGTTGGTTCATACATTGCGAGATATTGCTTCGGGTAAGATTAGAATAGGCGAATAGGGAGGGCGTATGAGAAAAAGAGCGTTAATTAGTGTTTCAGATAAAACGGGCATCATTGAGTTCGCAAAAGCGTTAAACGATCTTGGCGTTGAGTTGATTTCAACGGGTGGAACGGAAGTTGCCCTAAGGAATGCAGGCATAGAGGTGAAAAACATAAGTGAAGTGACCGGATTTCCGGAGTGTTTGGATGGTAGGGTCAAGACATTGCATCCTGCGGTTCACGGAGGTATTCTTGCCATTCGAGAGGATGCTTCCCACATGTCCCAATTGGAAGCGTTAAATATTGAAACCATCGATTTTGTTGTAATCAATCTCTACCCATTTAAGCAAACCGTTTTAAACCCTGACGCTTCATTTGAGGACGCTATTGAGAACATCGATATTGGTGGGCCGACGATGCTTAGATCGGCCGCAAAAAACCATAAGGATGTGGTGGTCGTCATTGATCCGAACGATTATATGCGCGTCATAAAAGCGCTTCAACATGACAATCATGTCGACTACGAGATGAAGTTCGATCTTGCCTTAAAAGTATTTAAACACACAGCACATTATGATGCGATGATTGCATCTTATCTCGTTAAAAAAGGCAATAGAGAACCATTCACGGATACGATGACTGTGACATATGAAAAAGTGCAGGATCTAAGATATGGAGAGAATCCACATCAAAAGGCGGCCTTCTATAAAGAGGTTTTTGAAACTGAAGGGACACTTGCAGATGCGATACAGCTTCATGGCAAAGAAATGTCCTACAATAACATCAATGATGCGAGTGGGGCGATTGCGCTCATTAAAGAATTGTCCGACAAACCGGCTGTTGTTGCAGTTAAACATTCAAGCCCATGTGGTGTAGGGACTGGATTTGATGTTTTACATGCTTATACCAAAGCGTATGATTGTGATCCTGTTTCAATTTTTGGTGGTATTGTAGCGACAAATCGCAAAATCGATCTCAAAACAGCCGAGAAAATGAGTGAAACTTTCCTGGAAATCATCATAGCACCAGATTATGATTCGGATGCCCTTGAACGATTGAAACAAAAGAAAAATTTGAGAGTGCTTAAGCTTGATGAAATATCGAAGCCTATCTCGAAGGAACAACACGACATGAAAAAAGTGTTGGGGGGGGTGTTGATTCAAGAAGCTGACAACGAACTGATTGAAGGTGAGTTTAAAGCAGTTACTGAGAGAATCCCGACAAAAAAAGAAGTGGAAGAGTTGATTTTTGCTTGGAAAGTGGTAAAACACGCTAAATCCAATGGAATCGTCATTTCACGAGATGGTCAGACATTAGGACTTGGTCAAGGTCAAGTTAGTCGTGTTTGGGCAACGGAGAATGCAATAAGGCAATCAAATTATCCGACTAAAGGTGCTGTTTTGGCTTCTGACGCATTCTTCCCTTTTGCTGATGCGATTAAGGCTGCAGCAGAGGCGGGTATTTCAGCGATTATTCAACCAGGTGGATCTATGAGGGATGCTGAAGTAATCGATGAGGCAAACAAGTATGGTATTGCGATGATATTTACAGGAATGAGGCATTTCAAGCATTAACAACTGGAGGTGTGCTTTGAAAATATTGGTTGTTGGAAGTGGTGGTAGAGAACACGCCATCCTTCACAAATTGAGCATGAGTGACAAAAAGCCAACTTTATTCGCTGCACCAGGGAATGCAGGTATGGCAGAACTGGCAAAATGCGTTAATCTGTCTGTGGAAGATATAGGCGGTTTGATGGCATTCGCAAAAGATGAAGAGATCGACCTTACGATAGTAGGACCTGAGTTGCCTCTTGTTCTCGGCATAGTCGACGCATTTGAAGCAAATGGGCTTAAAATTTTTGGTCCTAATAAAGTCGCGGCTCAATTTGAAGGTAGTAAAGACTTTACGAAAAGTTTTCTAGAGAG